>JBBDWV010000008.1 GCA_040902655.1 Mycobacteriales bacterium | reverse complement strand
CAAGCCGGAGGGCAAGGGCAAGCCGGAGGGCATGGGCAAGCCGGAGGGCATGGGCGGCGGCTGGGGCTGACCCGGCGTACCACCCTGAACGCCCCGGAGCCGGGGCGCGGCAGCTGTCGCGGCCGGGCTCCGTGCTGTCAGCGACCCGGTCGCGGCCGGTCGCGGCCGGGTCGGTGCCGGGCGACCATTGATCAACGCCGGCTTTCCACCTTTTTCAGGCGCGCGAATTATGCGTGAGACCGGCGTTGATCAAGATGGGGCACGGTGCCCAGGGCGGGCTGCGCCGGCCGGGCGGTGCCCAGGGCGGACCGTGCCCGGGGGGTGTGTTCAGCTGGGCGGTCGGGTGCCGGGAACGCCGGTCTCCCCCGCGGCCTTGCGCCTGGCCGTCCACTCCCGCATCCGGTTGGGATAGCCGACGGCGGCCACGTCGTACACCGGGATCCCGGCCCTCGAGCCGAAGGTGAACGCCGCTTTCGGACTGACCACGCGACGGCGGGTCCACTCGCCGTCCCCCGCGACCAGGACCAGCGTGGTGGCGGTCGTGGAGGTCTCCGGCTCGACGAAGCCCTCGACGCCGCGGCGGCTGCCGGCCCAGTCCGCCAGGTGGTCGAGGTCGGCCGACCCGGCGCCACGGGCCGTGCCCGGCCGCTGCCTGCGTCCACGCAGCCGGTCGCCCAGTCCCACGCCTTCTCCTCTCCTCGGCACGCTGCCCGGGAATGCCCCGGGGCCCGTGCGCACCTGTATCCCTCGGATGAAAGAATGCCTGAAGCACGTCTGCCGCGCACACCAGCCCCACCGACCGACCGCACGTCCAAGGAGACCGCACCGTGAGTGAGAACCAGACCGTCGACCTGGTCGTGCTCGGAGGTGGCAGCGGCGGCTACGCAGCCGCGCTGCGCGCGGCCGAGCTCGGCATGACCGTCGTGATGGTCGAGAAGGACAAGGTCGGCGGTACCTGCCTGCACCGCGGCTGCATCCCGACCAAGGCGCTGCTGCACTCCGCCGAGACGGTCGACGTCATCAAGGAAGCGGCACAGTTCGGCGTGCACGGCACGTTCGAGTCGGTCGACATGCCCAAGGTCAACGCCTACAAGGACAAGGTCGTCGAGGGGCTCTACAAGGGCCTCACCGGTCTGGTCAAGAGCCGCAAGATCGAGACGGTCCAGGGCACCGGCAGGCTCGTGTCGCCGACCGCCGTCGAGGTGGACGGACGCACCATCGAGGCTCGGCACGTCCTGCTGGCCACCGGCTCGGTCCCGCGGTCGCTGCCGGGCCTCGAGCTCGACGGCTCGCGGGTCATCAGCAGCGACGACGCGCTGAAGCTGGACACCGTTCCCGCCTCAGCGATCATCCTGGGCGCCGGCGCGATCGGCTGCGAGTTCGCCTCCGTATGGCGGGCATTCGGTGCCGAGGTGACGGTCGTCGAGGCCCTCCCCCACCTCGTCCCGCTCGAGGAGGAGTCGTCCTCGAAGTTGCTCGAGCGTGCCTTCCGCAAGCGCGGGATCAAGCAGGAGCTGGGCGCGCGGTTCGAGAAGGTGGAGGCCACCGACGCAGGAGTGCGCGTGCACCTCGAGGGCGGCAAGACCCTGGAGGCCGAGGTCTTCCTCGTTGCCGTCGGCCGCGGCCCCGTCTCCAAGGACCTGGGGTACGAGCAGGCCGGCGTGGAGATGGAGCGCGGCTTCGTCAAGGTCGATGCCTACTGCCAGACCAGCGTCCCCACGATCAGTGCCGTCGGTGACCTCATCCCGACCCTGCAGCTCGCCCACGTCGGCTTCGCCGAGGGCATCCTCGTCGCCGAGCGGCTGGCCGGCCTGGCGGTGACGCCGATCGACTACGACGGCGTCCCCCGCGTCACCTACTCCTCCCCCGAGGTCGCCTCGGTCGGCATCACGCGGGCCGTCGCTCAGTCGCGCGGCTACGACGTGGTCGAGGCGACGTACGACCTGGCCGGCAACGGCAAGGCCCGCATCCTCGGAACCGCTGGTGCCGTAACGGTTCTCGCGGCCAAGGACGGTCCCGTGCTCGGCGTCCACATGGTGGGCGAGCGGGTCGGTGAGCTGATCGCCGAGGCGCAGCTGATCACGAACTGGGAGGCGCTGCCCGGTGAGGTCGCGCAGCTCATCCACCCCCACCCGACGATGTCCGAAGCCGTCGGCGAGGCCCACCTCGCGCTCGCCGGCAAGCCCCTTCACAGCCACTCCTAGGAGCACCCGCATCCCATGGCCGTCTCCGTCACCATGCCCCGCCTCGGGGAGAGCGTCTCCGAGGGCACCGTTACCCGTTGGTTGAAGAAGGAGGGTGAGCGCGTCGAGGCCGACGAGCCACTGCTCGAGGTCTCCACCGACAAGGTCGACACCGAGATCCCCTCGCCCGCGTCCGGCGTCCTCGAGTCGATCAAGGTCCAGGAGGACGAGACCGTCGACGTCGGTGTCGAGCTGGCGGTCATCGGGGACGGCTCCGGCGGTGGTGCTGCGGCACCCGCGGCCGAGGCGCCCGCACCGGAGCCGGCGGCCGAGTCGGCACCCGCGGCCGAGGCGGCACCCGCGGCCGAGGCGCCCGCACCGGAGCCGGCGGCCGAGTCGGCACCCGCGGCCGAGGCGGCACCCGCGGCCGAGGCGCCCGCACCGGAGCCAACCGCCGCGCCACCCGCCACCCAGGCCGCCCCGCAGCAGGCCGTCCCGCAGCCGCCCGCACCGGAACAGCCCGCCCCGCAGCAGGCCGCCCCGCAGCAGAGCAGGCCGTCCGGCGCCGAGGGCGCGTACGTCACTCCACTGGTCCGCAAGCTGGCCACCGAGCACGGTGTCCAGCTGTCCTCGCTGCAGGGCACCGGTGTGGGTGGGCGGATCCGCAAGCAGGACGTGCTCGACGCCGCGGCGCAGGGCTCCGGCGGCGGATCCCCCGCGCAGCCGGCGGCGCAGGCGACCCCGGCGCTGGCCGACACCGCGCTCGCTCCCCGCCCCCAGCTCCCACAGCCCGCCCGAGAGACGTCCGCACCGGCCCCCGCCTTCGCGGACCAGCCGGTCAAGGCCGCGCCCGACACGCACGTCCGCGGGCGTACCGAGCCGATGAGCCGGCTGCGCAAGGTGATCGCCCAGCGGATGACCGAGTCGCTGCAGACCAGCGCCCAGCTCACGACGGTCGTCGAGGCCGACGTCACGCGGATCGCCCGGCTGCGGACCGCAGCCAAGACCGGTTTCGAGGCGCGCGAGGGTACGAAGCTGTCGTTCCTGCCGTTCTTCGCGCTGGCCACGGTCGAGGCGCTGAAGGCACACCCGGTCGTCAACTGCAGCATCGACGAGGACGCCGGGACGATCACCTTCCACGAGGCAGAACACCTGGGCATCGCCGTGGACACCGACCGGGGGCTGCTGGTGCCGGTCATCCAGCGCGCCGGCGACCTCAACCTGGCCGGCATGGCCCGCACGATCGCCGACCTGGCCGAGCGCACCCGCACGAACCGGGTCACTCCCGACGAACTCGGCGGCGGCACCTTCACGCTGACCAACACCGGGTCGCGCGGCGCCCTGTTCGACACGCCGATCATCAACCAGCCGCAGGTCGGCATCCTCGGCACCGGTGCCGTCGTCAAGCGCCCGGTCGTGGTCAACGACCCCGAGCTCGGCGAGGTCGTGGCCGTCCGCTCCATGGTCTACCTCGCGCTCACCTACGACCACCGGATCGTCGACGGTGCGGACGCCGCCCGGTTCCTCGTCACCGTGAAGGAGCGCCTGGAGGAGGGCGACTTCTCGGCGGAGCTCGGCCTCTGAACACAGGCTGCGCGTGAAGGTCGGGATCACCGGCGGATCGGGGCTGATCGGCAGCGCGCTGCTGACCGCCCTGCACGACGGTGGGCACGACGTCGTGCGGTTCGTACGCGGCGCAGCCGGCGGTCCGGGCGAGCGGCCCTGGGACCCGGCTGCGCGGCACCTCGACCCGGCTCACCTCGCTGACCTCGACGCCGTCGTGCACCTGGCCGGAGCGGGCGTGGCCGACCACCGGTGGAGCGACAGCTGGAAGCAGGCGGTGCTCGCCAGTCGCGTCGACGGGACGACGGCGGTCGCCGAGGCGATGGCTGCGGCCGGCGGTCCGGGGGTGCTCCTGTCGGGGAGCGCGATCGGCTACTACGGCGACACCGGCGATCGGCTGACTGACGAGAGCGGCCCAGCCGGGGAGGGTTTCCTCGCCGACGTCGTGCGGCAGTGGGAGGCGGCGACGGCGCCCGCGGAGGCAGCGGGGGTGCGCGTCGCCCACCTGCGGACCGGCATTGTCCTGTCCGGTCGTGGCGGCGCACTCGCTCCGCAGGTCAAGGTGTTCAAGCTCGGCCTCGGAGCGCCGCTCGGCACCGGCCGGCAGTGGGTCAGCTGGATCTCCATCCGTGACGAGGTCGCGGCCATCCGGCACTGCCTGACGGCCGAGGTGTCCGGGCCGGTCAACCTGGTCGGACCGGCACCCGTGACGAACAAGGACTTCACCCGGGCGCTCGGGCGCGCACTCTCGCGGCCGACGATCCCCGTGCCGGTACCAGGCTTCGTGCTCGAGGCCATGCTCGGAAAATTCGCCGGGGAGGTCCTCGCCGGGCAGCGGCTGAGCCCGGGCGTGCTGCAGCGCACCGACTTCACCTTCGCCGATCCCGACCTGCAGGCGGCGCTGCGCTCCGCGCTCTCCTCCTCCGGGCGGACCTAACCCTCCGGGCGGCCCTCCTCCTCCGGTCGGACCTCGACCAGCCGCCAGCCGGAGGCGGTGCGGGTCAGCGAGACGGCGAAGGCCTGCGCGCCGCGGCCGGCGGCCCGGTGGACGACGGCGCCACCGCGACCGTGCACCTCATGCGCCGCGAGCACATCGACGACGCGCAGCCGGGCCGCGGACGCAGACGCCTCCAGCACCTCGACCGAACGCACCGTGTGCCGCAGTCCATGGGCGGTCTGGTCGCGGTCCACCAGTCCCTGGAGCAGCGCCGTGTCGGAGGCCAGCCCAGGCGAGCCGCCGGCGTAGACCTCGGCGAGCGTGGCCAGCCGGCCGGTCGCGAAGGCCTGCGCGCGCCGAGCGTTCAGGCCGTCCAGCAGGGCCGCCCAGTCCGGCGCCGCCTCGGGGAGCGCCTCGACCTCCGGGGCAGCGGCCGCCTGGACCGGCGCCACAGGGACCGCCACAGGGACCGGCGCCGCCGCCTCACTGCCCCGCCCGGACAGCCAGCCGGCGGCGGCGCCCAGCAGCACGACCACCCCCAGCGCGAGGGACACGAGCGCCCGCTGGGGCACCCGCGGCCCCGTTGCGGCGCCGGTCTGCCGGCCGGCTGCGTGGACGGCGCGGCTCGGCCGACGCCCCGCCCCGGGCCCGCCGGCGGGCGGTCCTCCGGTCAGCCGGACCGGCGCCGGGGCGTGCGCCCGGCGCAGCAGCCAGGCGAAGGCGGTGGCGTCCGGCCGGTCCGCCGGTCCGGACAGCAGGACGGCCTCCACGGCCTGCACCAGTGCCCGCGGCGCGCCCGGTGCGAGCCGACCGACCGGCGGCCGGCAGCCGGCGGCGGCCACCAGGACCTCCGCGACCGGCTCCCCGTGGTGCGGTGGTGTGCCGGTGAGCATGTGGTGGCAGACGGCGGCCAGGCTCCACACGTCGGCTGCGGCGTCCGGCTGCCCGCCGGCGGCGACCGCCGGGTCGACGTAGCCTGCCGGGTCGTCGACAGGGTCCAGCCGCTCCCCCGCCAGCCGCGCCAGTCCCAGGCCGGACAGCAGCGGCATCCCGGCGGCGGTGAAGAGCACGCTCGCGGGTGTCACGTCACCGTGCACCAGCCCGCGCGCGTGCGCGACCGCGAGTGCCTGCGCCAGCGGCGCGGCCACCGTCACCACCTCGCCCGGGTCCAGCGCGCCACGGCGGGCCAGCAGCGTCGCCAGCGACCCGCCGGCGGCGTGGTCCAGCACCAGCACCGCCTCCGCCCCGGCGTCGATCACGGCCCGGAGCCGCACGACGTACGGCGTGTCGAGGCCATGCAGCAGCGGGGCCTCGCGGCGCAGCGCCTCGACCGCGGCCGGATCGGCGCCCACCCGGAGCCGCTTCAGCGCGACGGTTTCTCCGCCGGCCAGCTCCCGGGCGAGCCACACCTCACCCGCCACACCGGAGCCCAGCAGCGTCTGCACGTGGTAGCCGGGCAGTGACCAGACCTCGCTCACCGCGGCAGCCTCCCAGAAACGACCCGCTCGCAGCGGTTCTCCACACCGCGGTTGTCGAGCCACACCGCCGTACGCTGAGGTCGTGCAGATCCGGCGTCTGGGGCAGGTGCCGTACGACGAGGCGTGGCGGCTGCAGCAGGCGCTGCACGCAGAGGTCGCCGAGGGCGCCGAGGACGTCACACTGCTGCTGGAACACCCGCCGGTCTACACCGCCGGCAAGCGCACCGAGCCGTGGGAGCGGCCGGCCGACGGCACGCCGGTCATCGACGTCGACCGTGGCGGGAAGATCACCTGGCACGGCCCCGGGCAGATCACCGGCTACCCGATCGTCCGGCTGGCCGACCCGGTCGACGTCGTGGCGTACGTGCGCGACGTCGAGCAGTTGCTCCTCGAGACCTGCGCCGAGCTCGGTCTCGGGACGGGCCGGGTCGAGGGGCGCAGCGGCGTCTGGACGCAGGACGGCGCGCGCAAGGTCGCCGCCATCGGGATCCGCGTCTCGCGCGGCGTGACGATGCACGGCTTCGCGCTCAACTGCGACCCGGACCTGACGGCCTACGACCGGATCGTGCCGTGTGGGATCGCCGATGCGACCGTCACCTCGCTGTCGCGCGAGCTCGGCCGCGACGTCCCCGTGGGGCAGGTACTGCCGCTGCTGGAGCGGCGCCTACCGACGTTGTCGGCGGCCGGCCGCCGCTCCGGGCTGCACGTCTCGACGTGATCTCGAAGGCACGACAGCCGCATACCGGCTGAACTGCGGGGAAGGGCCGCCCGCACCCGCATCTGAGGAGTACTCATGAAGCTGCGCGTGCTCGGCCTGACCCTGCTCGCCTTTGTGCTGGTCGCCTGCGGAGGCGGAGGCGGAGGCGGTGCGGTGGACGTGCCGGGCGGCGACGGTGCCGGCACCAGGGGCGGCACCCTCGTCGCGGCGATCAGCGGTGAGCCCGACCAGCTGGATCCGCACAAGACCTCGGCGTACGCAAGCTTCCAGGTGCTCGAGAACGTCTTCGACACCCTCGTCGAGCCGGACGAGGAGCTGCAGTTCCAGCCGGCGCTGGCCGAGTCGTGGGAGACCAGCGAGGACGGCCTGACGTGGACGTTCACGCTGCGCGAGGGCGTGCAGTGGCACAACGGCCGGGAGTTTGTCGCCGACGACGTCGTCTACTCCTACAAGCGCATCATCGACGAGGAGCTCGCCAACTCCTACCGGTTCAGCTCGGTGCAGGACGTGACCGCTCCGGACGACTCGACGGTGGTCATCACGGTGGAGCGGCCGACGCCGAACCTGCTCGCGAATCTTGGCGCCTTCAAGGGCACGGCCATCGTCGCGAAGGAGAACGTCGAGGACGGCAGCATCACCCGCGAGCCCGTCGGCACCGGGGCCTTCAGGTTCGACAGCTACGCCCCCGGGGACCGGCTGCAGATCGTGCGCAACGACGACTACTGGGGTGAGGAGGTGATGCTCGACGGCGTCACGTTCTCCTTCGTCTCCGAGCCGACCGTCGCCCTGACGAACCTGCAGGGCGGACAGGTCCAGTGGACCGACAACCTGCCGCCCCAGCAGGTGGAGTCGCTCACGGGCAGCGACGACCTCGAGGTCGAGGCGGTGGCCAGTAACGACTACTGGTACTTCGCCGCCAACCAGGCCCGCAAGCCCTTCGACGACCCGCGCGTGCGCCAGGCGCTGGCGTACGGCATCGACCGGGAGCAGATCACCGAAGCCGCGACCTTCGGCCTCGCAACCGTCAACCAGACGGCCATCCCCGAGGGCAGCGCCTTCCACGATGACTACGCGCCGTACGAGCGCGACGTCGACAAGGCCAAGTCCCTGCTCGCGGACGCAGGCGTCACGGCCCCGCTCGCGATGGACCTGATGGTCACCAACGAGTACCCGGAGACGGTCACCGCGGCGCAGGTGATCCAGAGCCAACTCGAGGAGGTCGGCATCGAGGTGAAGATCCGGACCCTCGACTTCGCCAGCTGGCTCGACCA
The DNA here is from genome assembly GCA_040902655.1 of Mycobacteriales bacterium. Lineage (NCBI taxonomy): Bacteria > Bacillati > Actinomycetota > Actinomycetes > Mycobacteriales > Mycobacteriales bacterium. The sequence goes on along the minus strand of JBBDWV010000008.1, from coordinate 35,742 downwards.
GCAGGGCAAGGGGAACTTCGACGTCTTTCTGCTCGGCTGGCTCGGCAACATCGATCCGGACGACTTCTACTACGCCCAGCACCGGAGCGGCGCCAACTTCAACTTCCAGAAGTACTCCAACCCTGACGTGGACAAGGCGCTCGACGCGGCACGGGCCGAGACCGACGAGGACGCGCGCAAGCAGTTGTACGAGGACGCGGTCAAGCAGATCGTGGATGACGCCAGCTACGTCTACCTCTACAACCCGCAGGTCGTGCAGGCGTGGTCGCCGGACGTGCGGGGCTACCAGGTCCGCGCCGACCGGGCCATCCGTTTCCGCGACGTGTCCCTGGCGAGCTGACCCGGGCCGGGCCGTGCGCCGCTTCATCCTCCGCCGGGTCGCCCAGTCGGTCGTGGTCCTGTTCGGCGTCAGCCTCATCGTCTTCGGGCTCGTGCAACTGGTGCCCGGAGACCCGATCCGGCTGTCGCTGGGCACCCGCTTCGACCCCGAGACCTACGCCGCCCTGCGGGAGCGGGCGGGCTTCGACAAACCACTGCCGGTGCAGTACCTGTCCTACGTCGGTGGAGCACTCACCGGCGACCTCGGGGTCAGCTTCCGGACCGGGCAGCCGGTCACCGAATCGCTGATGGCCCGGCTGCCGGCGACCCTGTCGCTGGCCCTGTGCGGCCTGCTGGTCGCGCTCTGCATCGCCGTCCCGCTCGGCGTCATCAGCGCGATGCGCTCCGGGTCGTGGGCTGACCACGTGGCGACCGTGGTCAGCCAGATCGGCGTCAGCATCCCGGACTTCTGGATGGCGATCCTGCTGATCCTGCTGCTGTCCGGCACCTTCGGCCTGCTGCCGCCGTCCGGCTACGTCCCGCTGTCGGAGGACCCGGTCGCGTGGGCGTCGCACATGGTGATGCCGGCGGTCACCATCGGCGTCGTCTCCGGGGCGATCCTCACCCGCTTCATCCGCGCGGCCGTGCTCGAGTCGCTCGGTGCGGACCATGTGCGCACGGCCCGGTCGAAGGGGCTGCGGGAGCGGCTGGTGCTGCGCCGACACGTCCTGCGCAACGCCCTCATCCCGATCATCACGGTCACCGGTGTCCAGCTGGCAACGCTGCTGGGCGGCGTCATCGTCGTGGAGGTCATCTTCGCCTGGCCGGGCATCGGCCGGCTGACGCTCGACGCGGTGAACGCGCGCGACTACCCGGTCGTGCAGGGCACGGTGCTGCTCATCGCCGCGCTCTTCCTGCTCGTGAACCTGCTCGTCGATCTGCTGTACGCCGCCGTCGACCCGCGCATCCGGTACAGCACGTGACAGCGCCCGAGCCGCCGCCCGTCGCACAATCCACCAGCCGCGCGGTGCTGCGTGCGCTGCTCACCCACAAGCTGGCCGTCTTCGGCCTGGTCGTGTTGGCGCTGCTGCTCGTGACCGCTGTCCTCGGAAGCGTCCTCGCGCCGTACGAGGAGAACGCGGTCGACGTGCTTGGGCGCCTGCAGGGGCCGTCATGGGCGCATCCGTTCGGCACCGACGAGCTGGGGCGCGACGTCCTCAGCCGGGTGCTGGTCGCCTCGCGGGTGTCCCTGCTCGTCGGTCTGGTGAGCGTCGGGATCTCGCTCACGGCCGGTGTCGTGCTGGGCCTGGTCGCCGGCTTCTACGGCCGCTGGGTCGACGACCTGGTCATGCGGGCGATGGACGTGCTGTTCGCCTTCCCGGCGATCCTGCTGGCCATCGCGATCCTCGCGGTCCTCGGGCCGGGCTCGACCAACGTGATGATCGCGATCGGCGTCGTCTACACGCCGATCTTCGCCCGCATCACCCGCGCGAGCGTGCTGTCCGTGCGCGAGGAGGTGTACGTGCGGGCGGCCCGGTCGCTCGGGGTCGGCGACCTGCGGCTGCTGCGCCTGCACGTCCTGCCGAACGTGCTCGCGCCGATCATCGTGCAGACCTCGCTGAGCCTGGCGTTCGCGATCCTGTCCGAGGCGGCGCTGTCCTTCCTCGGGCTCGGTGTGCAGCCACCGGACCCGTCCTGGGGCCGGATGCTCTTCGAGGGCAGGGGCTTCGTCGAGCAGGCGTGGTGGATGGGCGTGTTCCCGGGCGTCGCCATCTTCCTGACGGTGCTGTCCTTCAACGTCGTCGGCGACGCGCTGCGCGACGCGCTCGACCCCCGTCAGCGTTCGGCCATCGAGTCCCGCGGGGCGGCCGCATGAGTGACCCGGTGCTGTCCGTGCGTGACCTGCAGGTGAGCTTCGGCAGCCGCCGCGGCCGGGCACCCGTCGTCGCCGGGCTCGACCTGGACGTGTCCGCGGGCGAGACGCTGGCGATCGTGGGCGAGTCCGGAAGCGGCAAGAGCGTGTCCATGCTGGCCGTGCTGGGGCTGCTGCCGGCCTCCGCCTGCATCACCGGCAGCGTCCGGATGCACGGCGAGGAGGTCCTGGACGCCGGGCCGGAGCGACTGCGCGAGCTGCGCGGCCGCGAGATCGGCATGGTCTTCCAGGACCCGATGACCTCGCTGAACCCGGTGCTCAGCATCGGTCGGCAGCTCACCGAGGGACTGGAGGAGCGGCTCGACCTGAGCCGCCGCGACGCGCGGAAGCGGGCGGCCGAGCTGCTCTCGCTGGTCGGGATCCGGGAGCCCGAGGCGCGGCTGGAGGACTACCCGCACCAGTTCTCCGGCGGGATGCGGCAGCGCGTGATGATCGCGATCGGCCTCTCGCTGGACCCTGCGGTGCTCATTGCCGACGAGCCGACGACCGCGCTCGACGTGACGACCCAGGCCCAGATCCTCGACCTCGTGCAGGACCTCCAGGAACGTCTCGGGACCGCCGTCGTCTGGGTGAGCCACGACCTCGGGGTGGTGGCCGGGATCGCCGACCGGGTCATGGTCATGTACTCCGGCGAGGTCGTCGAGCAGGCCCCGGTCGATGCGCTCTACGCCACGCCGCGCCACCCCTACACCCGCGGGCTGCTCGGCGCGCTACCGGTTCTCGGGGCGCAACGCAGCGAGCTGGCCACGATCGGCGGGCTGCCACCCGACCCGCTGCACCGACCGGAGGGCTGCTGGTTCGCGCCGCGCTGCCCGGTCCAGGAGCCGGCGTGCGTGCGCGAGCACCCGCCGCTGTGCGAGGTGGGGCCGGGCCACCTGGCCCGTACCCGCTGTGAGGTGGGCCCGTGAACGACCTGCTGGTGGTCGAGGACCTCCAGGTGCACTTCGCCGGCCGGCGCGGCGCCGGGCGGGTCAAGGCGGTCGACGGCGTCAGCTTCGGCGTACGCCGTGGTCAGACGCTCGGCCTGGTGGGTGAGTCCGGCTCCGGCAAGTCCACGACAGGGCTGGCGCTGCTGCGCCTGGTCGAGCCGACCGGCGGACGCGTGGAGCTCGACGGGACCGACGTGCGCGGGCTCGGCCGGCGTCAGCTGCGCGGTCTCCGGCGGCGGATGGCGATGGTCTTCCAGGACCCGTATGCCTCGCTGAACCCGCGGCGCACCGTCGGTGACAGCGTGTCCGAGCCGCTCGAGGTGCACGGCCTGCACAAGCAGGACCGCCGGGGCCGCGTCCGGGAGCTGTTCGACCTCGTCGGGCTCTCTGCCGAACTCGTGGAGCGGCACCCGCACGAGCTGTCGGGTGGGCAGCGCCAGCGGGTGGGGATCGCCCGTGCGCTCGCGGTCGAGCCGGACCTGCTGGTGCTCGACGAGCCGATCGCCTCGCTCGACGTCTCCGTCCAGGCGCAGGTGCTGAACCTGCTCGTCCGGCTGCAGCGGGAGCTGTCGCTCACCTACCTGTTCATCGCGCACGACCTGGCCGCGGTGGCGCACGTCAGCGACACCGTCGCGGTGATGCGGCTCGGCCGGATCGTCGAGCAGGGCGACGCCCAGCAGGTGTACGCCGCGCCGCAGCACGAGTACACACAGGCGCTGCTGGCGGCGGTGCCCCGGCCCGACCCGGCGGCCGAGCGGACCCGCCGGGCCGGACGCCGCGCGGCCGGTCCGGGTGGCGTCGGGGAAGGCCAGGTGACCCTGCCGGGTTAGCCTGCTACGTGAGCACAGTGGGGCCCGACGGGCGCAAGATGCTGCGCCTCGAGGTGCGCAACAGCCAGACGCCGATCGAGAAGAAGCCTTCGTGGATCAAGACCCGGGCGGTCATGGGGCCCGAGTACACCGCGCTGAAGAAGCTGGTGAAGACGCAAGGTCTGTCGACCGTCTGTGAGGAGGCCGGCTGTCCCAACATCTACGAGTGCTGGGAGGACCGGGAGGCGACCTTCCTCATCGGCGGCGACCAGTGCACCCGACGCTGTGACTTCTGCAACATCGACACGGGCAGACCCGCCGCCTATGACACCGACGAACCCCGCCGGGTGGCCGAGTCGGTCGCGCAGATGGGCCTGAAGTACGCCACCGTCACCGGCGTTGCCCGCGACGACCAGCCCGATGGCGGCGCCTGGCTCTACGCCGAGACCGTCCGGCAGATCCACGCCGCGCTGCCGGGCGTCGGCGTCGAGCTGCTGATCCCCGACTTCAACGGCACACCCTCGCTGCTGGAGGAGGTGTTCGCCTCCCGTCCGGAGGTGTTGGCGCACAACGTCGAGACGGTGCCGCGCATCTTCCGGAGCATCCGCCCCGGCTTCCGTTACGACCGCTCGCTCGGCGTCCTCACCGCCGCCCGAGCAGCCGGTCTGGTCACCAAGAGCAATCTCATCCTCGGCATGGGCGAGCAGCGCGAGGAGATCTCGGAGGCGCTGCAGGATTTGTACGACGCCGGCTGCGAGCTGATCACCATCACGCAGTACCTCCGGCCGTCGCCGCGGCACCACCCGGTCGCGCGGTGGGTCAGGCCGGAGGAGTTCGTCGAGCTGGAGCAGGAGGCCGAGGAGATCGGCTTCGCCGGCGTGCTGAGCGGGCCGCTGGTGCGGTCGTCCTACCGCGCCGGCCGGCTGTACGACCAGGCCAGGGCGCGACGCGTGGACGCCCGCCAGCGCGCCGGGTCGTAGCCACCCTGTAGCCGGCGGCCTGCGGGGTAGGTTCCGCGCATGGCCGAGCCGACGTACACGTCCGTGATCGCCCTGGCCCGGCTGGCCTTCCGCGGCCTGGGCCTGACGTTCACGGTCAGCGGCCAGGAGCACGTCCCGCGCACGGGCGGGGCGGTCATGGCGATCAACCACGTCGGCTATCTCGACTTCACCTTCGCCGGGCTCGCCGCGCGCCCGGCCGGCCGGCTGGTCCGGTTCATGGCCAAGAAGGAGGTCTTCGACCACCGGATCGCCGGGCCCCTGATGCGTGGGATGAAGCACATCCCGGTCGACCGCAAGGGCGCGGCGAACGACAGCTACCAGCTGGCGGTCAAGGCGCTGCAGAGCGGCGAGATCGTCGGGGTCTTCCCGGAGGCCACCATCTCGCAGTCGTTCGACCTCAAGGAGTTCAAGACCGGCGCGGCCCGGATGGCGATGGAGGCGGGCGTCCCGCTGCTGCCCTGCGTCGTGTGGGGCAGCCAGCGGGTGCTCACCAAGGGCCGGCCCAGGGACCTCACCCGCGGCACGCCGATCCGGATCGTCGTCGGTGAGCCCTTCTCCCCCGACCCGTCCGGGGATGCGGTGGCCGCGACCGCCGATCTGAAGGCGCGGATGCGGGTGCTGCTCGACGAGGCCCGGGCCAGCTACCCGGGCGGCCCGCGGTCCGCGGACGACACGTGGTGGATCCCGGCCAGCCTCGGCGGGACGGCGCCGACACCCGAGCAGGCCGCGCAGTTGGCCCGCGACGCCGAGCGCGCCCGTGCCGCACGACGCGCTGCCGAGGAACCCCGGGCCTGAGACCTATCCTTGTCGGCATGGGCCTGTTCAAGCGATCGTCCGCTCCTGCCACCGGCAAGGGGGCCGGCAAGGGGGCTGGCAAGGGAAGCGGCAAGGGCGCCGGTAAGGGGGGCGGCAAGCCCGCGAAGGTCAAGCCACCCCGGGGGGCGAAGCTCAAGCAGATCCGGATGGCCTTCACCGCCACCCGTGCGCAGGACCCGAAGGTGCTGCCGCTGTTGCTGGCGGCCTTCTTCGGCCCGGTGCTGCTCCTGGTCACGATCGGCCTGATCTTCGGCGGGGTGGTGTACCTCAGCTTCCTCGGCGTGATGCTCGGCCTCGTGGTGGCCGCGTTCGTGTTCGGCCGGCGTGTCCAGGCGACCGCCTTCTCTCAGGTCGAGGGTCAGGCCGGTGCCGCCGCGGCGGTGCTGACCAACATGCGCGGCGACTGGCGCGTGACCCCTGCTGTCGGCTTCACCCGCGAGCAGGACCTGGTGCACCGCGTGATCGGCCGGCCCGGCGTGGTCCTGGTCGCCGAGGGCGCGCACCACCGCGCGCGTTCGCTGCTTGCCGCCGAGAAGAAGAAGGTGTCCCGGATCGTCGGCGACACCCCCGTCTACGACCTCGTCGTCGGCGACGGCGAGGGTCAGGTGGGGCTGCGTCAGCTCGAGAAGCACTTCCTCAAGCTGCCGCGCAACATCAAGCCCAAGGTGGTCAACGAGCTGGACCGCAAGTTCAAGGCGATGGGCGGCGCGACGCTGCCCGTCCCGAAGGGCCCGATGCCGACGCGGGTACCGCGCCGCTGATCCGGGACGCGGGGTGCCGCGCCGCTGGTCCGGGTCACCTGCCGGGCCGCTCGTCCGTCACGCCCCCGCCGCGCCGCTCGTCCGTCACGCCCCCGCCGCGCCGCTCGTCGACGGCGCTCCTCGATGGCCGGACCCGCAGGACCACGGTGCCGGCGGCCTTGTCGTGCAGCCCGCGGCCGTCGCGGTCGAGGATCACGGCCGGCAGCACCAGGAACAGCAGCGCGGTGCGCACCGCCGCTGGCAGGAAGCCGGGGATCCCGGCCGGATCGGCCAGCCTGGCGACCCGGATGCCGAGCAGGCGCATGCCCATCGACTGCCCGGTCAGCGACTGCAGCAGGATCACCTGCAGGGCGAACGACCCGTTCGTGGCCAGCGTGCGCTGCAGCGACGTCGGGTCGCCGAGGTAGGCGTTCAGCAGCCCCCCGATGAGGGCGCCGACCGCGATGTCGACGAGCAGCGCCGCGAGCTTCGCGCCGGTCGTCGCGACCGCACCCGACCCGTCCTGCGGGAAGCCGTAGCGCCGACCGGGCCAGACGCCCTCCGGGCGACGCTCTGCGCCGGCGGCGGCCGGTCCCGACATCCAGGTACCGGTCCACCTCGCCATGACCTCGAGGCTAGCCTCCGGATCGGTGCGGCAGGACGTACGGGATGCGCCCGCAGGGTACGCCGCGTAACCGCGACGAAACACACGGGACACGGCCGGGTCACGGCACCTGGCTACTCTCGTCTGCAGCGCCAACCGGCACGGCCGCCGCCGCCGTGCCCCCGACTCCCGGAGGACGTCCTTGTTCACCAGTGCCGACGAGGTCCTGACGTACATCGAGAAGGAGGGCGTCGAGATGGTCGACGTCCGCTTCTGTGACCTGCCGGGAGTGATGCAGCACTTCACGGTGCCGGTCGGCTCCTTCACGCGGGACGTCTTCGACGACGGGCTCGGCTTCGACGGCTCGTCGATCCGCGGCTTCCAGGAGATCCACGAGTCCGACATGCTGCTGCTGCCGGATCCGACCACTGCGCAGCTGGATCCCTTCCGCACCCGCAAGACGCTGATCCTCAACTTCTTCATCCACGACCCGCTGACCGGCGAGGCGTACTCCCGTGACCCGCGCAACGTCGCGAAGAAGGCGGAGGCCTACCTCAAGGGCTCCGGCATCGCCGACACCGCCTTCTTCGGCGCGGAGGCGGAGTTCCACCTGTTCGACTCGATCCAGTACGACTCCCAGCCACAGGGCAGCTTCTACAAGATCGACGCCGAGTCGGCCAACTGGAACACCGGCCGCGAGGAGATGGGCGGCAACCTGGGCTACAAGCCGCGCACCAAGGGCGGCTACTTCCCCGTCTCACCGACCGACCACTACGCGGACCTGCGCGACGAGATCGCGGTCCGGCTCGAGGACGCCGGCATGACGGTGGAGCGTGGCCACCACGAGGTCGGCTCGGCCGGGCAGCAGGAGATCAACTACCGCTTCAACACGCTCCTGCAGGGCGCCGACGACATGATGCTGTTCAAGTACATCGTCAAGAACACCGCGAACGAGTACGGCAAGTCGGCCACTTTCATGCCGAAGCCGATCATCGGCGACAACGGCTCGGGCATGCACTGCCACCAGTCGCTGTGGAAGGACGGCGATCCGCTGTTCTACGACGAGGTCGGCTACGCCGGGCTGTCGGACATGGCGCGCTACTACATCGGCGGACTGCTGCACCACGCCGCCTCGTTGCTCGCCTTCACCAACCCGACGATCAACAGCTACCACCGCCTCGTGCCGGGCTTCGAGGCTCCGGTCAACCTGGTCTACAGCCAGCGCAACCGCTCGGCCTGCATCCGCATCCCGATCACCGGCAGCAACCCCAAGGCCAAGCGCCTGGAGTTCCGCTGCCCGGACCCGTCGTCCAACCCGTACCTGGCGTTCTCGGCGATGCTCATGGCCGGTCTGGACGGCATCAAGAACAAGATCGAACCGCCGATGCCGATCGACAAGGACCTCTACGAACTGCCGCCGGACGAGCTGGCCGACGTCGCGCAGGTGCCCGCCTCACTCGACGCGGTGCTCGACGCGCTCGAGGCCGACCACGACTACCTGCTCGAGGGCGGGGTCTTCACCGAGGACCTCATCTCGACGTGGATCGCCTACAAGCGCGAGATCGAGATCGACGCGATCCGGCTGCGCCCGCACCCGTATGAGTTCTCGCTCTACTACGACATCTGATCGGGGCGCCGCTCGACGAGAGCATCCGCAGGTAGGCCGGCACTACCGGTGGTTGCCGCCCGTCCGGAACGGCTCACGGCCGCTCGCCTCGTCTTCGCGGCGCTTGGACAGGAGGGGCCACGCGAGTGCCGCCCCCGCGCCGGCGCCCACCACGGCTGCGATCGTCAGTGAGGCAGGGTCCGGCCACGACCTGTCGAGGTAGTCGCGGCAGTAGCCGCCGTCGGTGCCGTCGACGCACTGCGACACCCCCTGTCCCGCGCCCCCCGGGAGCAGGACGAGCCCGAGCCCCAGCAGCGCCCCGCAGAAGACGGCGATGATCAACCACGTCCCTCGGCGCACGGTTGTGGGACGCGGTGCCGGGGCCTGCGGTTCCGCATCAGCAGACAGACCAGAACGGTGCTGGCGAAGGGCTACAGCCTCAGCTTTACGCGGACAGGCGCGCAGCCGGGCAGATCGCGAGCTTGGCCGAACCGTACGGGACTCTGCAACTCGACTAGGCGCCGTTCTGCGGCCGTCAACAGGCGGCCGTCCCTCTCGCCGGAAGCTGGGTGCCGGGTCGCGTCCCTGTATCAAGATCTTCGGAACATCCACAGGACCCCGGTCCTGTGGATATTCCGAAGATCTTGGTCTCGTGTCTGTCTGTGGCGCGGCACCCTGTGCAAACGCGCGCCGGTAGCGGCTGCCCGGTCGCCCGACGTGCTGCCATGTCCGAGAGCCGGCATCAGCGGCCGTTCGGTGCGGCCGTTCGGTGCGGCCGTTCCGGCCCAGTCGCGGGGCTGCTCGACGTCTGGTCGACGGGCTGCCGACGGGCTGCTCGAACCATCTCGGTGCCGCGCCTGTGCGCTGAGCAGTCGCGGCCGGCACCGAGAACACCGAGCGCCGGGGGCCGGGGGCCGGGGCCGGGGGCCGGGGGCCGGGGCCGGGGCCGGGGCCGGGGCGAGCTGATCTCGGTGCCAGTGGCCCGCGCAGGCGGGCGGTGCCGGCACCGAGAACCGGCGTGGCCGGAACGCAGGAGTGCCAAGAGGGACCGAGCAACAGCCGTTACGCGCGAGACCGGCCGCAGTAGTCGTAGTCGACCCGTGAGGCGTGCGCATCTGCCTTGTCCGTCTGTTGATAGCGGTGCCGCGTGCCGTCCGTCATCGTGACGTCGAAGTGGTCGACCCCTGCAGGACGAGCACGTGACCGTCGAGTGGTCCACCGACAGCAACGGCGAGACCGTGTTCCTTGCTCATGACGGAGCGTAGGCGCTGCTCTGTCCCCGACCTTCGGCCGGCACCGGCGTGCGCCGCAAGACGGACATGGCGTTGGTCCCGCAATCAGCGGTAGAACCGCAGGTCAGCGGAGTGTGGCAGCTCCACCACGGCATCGAGGCGCCCGGCACCTGCAGTTCTCGTCTGCACACCCGGGAGGCTCATCCGCCGGCCATCGCGCCGACCACCAGAAACGGCTCGTCGCCCCGCAGGACCGCCTCCGGCAGCGGCTCGTCCTCGTGCTGGTGGGACAGGTCCTGCTGGCAGGCGAAGAAGCGCACGAACGGCCGGCGCCGCCCCGAGGTGGCGTCGCGCAGGGTGCCGCGCAGCGCTGGGTGCGCGGCCTCCAGCGCATCGAGCAGCTCACGCGTGGTCGACGCCTCGACCGTCAGCTCGCCCTCGACCTTTGCCAGGTTGCGCAGGTGGTAGGGCAGCACGACGCGTGTCACGGCAGCGTCTGGACCTCGACGGAGAGCACGGCAGGCAGGTCGTGGACGATCGCCGTCCAGGTGTCGCCGCTGTCGGGCGAGCAGTAGACCTGACCGCCGGTGGTCCCGACGTACACGCCGCACAGGTCGAGCCGGTCGACCGCCATCGCGTCACGCAGCACGTTGACGTAGCAGTTCTCCTGCGGCAGCCCCGTCGTCAGCGGCTCCCACTCGCCGCCGCCGGTACGACTGCGGTAGACCCGTAGCCGGCCGTCGGGCGGATAGTGCTCGCTGTCGCTCAGGATCGGCACGACATAGACGGTCTCCGGCTCGTGCGCGTGCACCTCGATCGGGAAGCCGAAGTCGCTGGGCAGGTCGCCGCTCACCTCGTGCCAGGAGTCCCCGGCGTCGTCGCTGCGCAGCACGTCCCAGTGCTTCTGCATGAACAGCGTGTCCGGCCGCGACGGGTGCATGGCCATCCGGTGCACGCAGTGCCCGACCTCGGCGTCCTGCTCCGCGATCTCCCCGGAGCGCAGCCCCTTGTTGATCGGCAGCCAGGACACGCCGCCGTCGTCGGTGCGGAAGGCTCCGGCCGCGCTGATGGCCGTGAACAGTCGTCGCGGATCGGTGGGGTGCTGCAGGATCGTGTGCAGGCAGAGCCCGCCTGCGCCCGGCTGCCAGGACGACCCGGTGCCGTGCCCGCGGAGCCCGCTCAGCTCGGACCAGGTCGCGCCGCCGTCGGTGGTCCTGAACAGTGCCGCGTCCTCGACTCCCGCGTAGACGGTGTCACCGTCGAACAGCGATGGCTCGAGGTGCCAGACCCGCGCGAACTCCCACGGGTGGGGCGTCCCGTCGTACCACTGGTGTGTCCCCGGCACGCCGTCGTAGGCGAACTCGTTCCCGACGGTGTCCCAGGTGCGGCCACCGTCCTGCGAGCGCTGGATCAGCTGCCCGAACCAGCCCCCGGAGGGCGCTGCCCAGAGGCGGTCGGGATCCAGCGGCGACCCCTTCAGGTGGTAGACCTCCCAGCCGCCGAAGTGCGGCCCCTCCACCGTCCAGTCGCGTCTGCCCTCGTCGCTCATGAGCACGAAGGCCCCCTTGCGCGTTCCGACCAGCACGCGTACACCCGCCATGCGGCACCCCCGGACTGCACCGTACGACGGTCGGCCCTCGCGCGCGCGAGCTGTCGGCGCTCAGCAGCAGCCGTCCGCGTCACCGCAGTCGTCCGCCCCGGCGATCGCCACGGCCGGGCCGCAGCAACCCTTACCCCGCCAGGCGTCCCGCCCTTCCTTGAAGGCGATGGCAGCGATGACGAGCCCGGCCACCGGATCCGCCCAGCCCCAGCCGAGCGTGGCGTTGAGGACGAGCCCGCCGAGCAGGACCGCGGACAGGTAGGTGCACAGCAGCGTCTGGGTGCCGTCGGCGACGACGGCGCTGGAGTGCAGGGCCCGACCGGTACGCCGCTGCGCCCACGACAGGAACGGCATCAGCACCAGGCTCACGCAGGCGAGCGCGATGCCCACCGGCGACGGGTCGGGGTCCGCGCCGGACAGCAGGGCGCGCACGGAGTCCTGCGCGACGTACGCGGCGAGGGCCAGGAAGGACAGCGCGATCAGCCGCAGCGCCTGCTGTTCGCGGCTCTGCGGCAGCCGGTGCCGGAACTGCCACAGGATGACCAGCCCGGAGGACACCTCGATGATCGAGTCGAGCCCGAACCCGACGAGGGCCGCGGAGCCGGCGATCGTGCCGGCGGTGAGGGCGACGCCGGCCTCCACGCTGTTGTAGGCGACGCTCAGGCGGGCCAGCAGCCGCGCCCGACGCCCGAGCCGGTCCCGCTCGGCGGCACTGAGCGCCGCGCCTGCGGCCGCGTGACCGTGCACGGTGGTCATGACGCCGCCTGGCCGTACGTCGGGCACAGCGCGACTCCCTCGCCGGTGCGGTCGAGCAGCCGCTCCGCGGCCGCCAGCAGATCCAGCAGCTCGGGATGCGCCAAGCTGTAGAGGGACGCCCGGCCCTCGGCGCGAGCGGTCACCAGACCGCAGTCCCGCAGGCAGGACAGGTGCCCCGACACGGTCGACTGGGCCAGGCCCAGGTGGGCGGTCAGGTCGACCACGCGGTGCTCGCCCAGAGCCAGATGGCGCACGATCGACAGCCGGGCCGGGTCGGCCAGGCCGCGGAACAGGCAGGCTGCCACATCAAGATCTGCCTTCGCCGCTGTCATCGTCATAGGACGATGCTAACCACCGGGCGGCTCCGGCAGCAAGCGGTCGTCGTCGAACACGCCGCAGGTCTGCCCCGCCGCGACATGCCTGCACCTGTTCGGCCGGCCGCTCGACGACCCTCCTGAAGATCATGAGAGGGTGCTGACGATCATCGCGGCCCCAGCTCTGCTCATGCCTCGCGTCGCCGCAGCGGGACACCCTGACCTGGAGTACCTGTGACCATCCCGCCGCAGCGTCGCCCGGATGAAAGCCGTGCTGCTGTCCCCGCACGTGTGCCCGTCCAACCCGATCTGCGCGACTGTTCCGACGCGGCGTACCGCGCCCACCTGCGCCGCTTGCACGGGGTTCCGGCCTTCGGCACCGTCGGCGACAGCGCGCACGCGCGGCACGCACGACTGCACGCCGGCGGGATCGTCAAGCAGCCGCACGAGCACCTGCAGCCCGCAGTCAGCCCGCTCCAGTAGGCGGCGGGCGCTCGTCGTCCGGAGCCGGGACGACGTCGGCCGGCACCGGCTTGGCCGGCGTCTTCTTGGCCGGCGCCGGCTTGGCCGGCGTCTTCTTGGCCGGCGTCTTCTTGGCCGGCGTCTTCTTGGCCGGTGCCTTCTTGACCGGCACGTCCGGGGCGGGGTCGGTCAGCACACCCGGTGGTGGCTCGACCGGTCCGTGCTCCTTCTCCGGCGGCGCAGCGGGAACCGGCGGCGGCGGCGTCTGCTCGTCGGCCAGGAAGTCCAGCAGCACCTGGGCGACGACGTCGGGCGCCTCCTCGACGACGAAGTGGCCGGCGCCGGGCACGGTCACCATCACGCAGTCGGCACCGAGGTCGCGGACGACGGACTCACCGCTCGAGACCGGCATGACGGGATCGAGCGCGCCCCACAGGACCAGCGCCTTCTCGACCCGGACCCGCGGGACCGGCACCGGCGCTGCGCCGGGCCGCACCAGCGCGGCAAGCCGCGGCCGCGCCACGGCGCGGTAGTAGCCGAGCATCGCCTCGACCACCGACGGCCTGGTGTACGCGGCGCGGTACTCCGCGAGGCGGTCCGGGTCGGGCGGCGTCGCGGCGCGCCAGGCGAGCGAGAACACGGCGTCGACGACCTGTCGGCCCCCGAAGCGGAACAGCAGCTCGGGCACGACGGGCAGCGCGAGGAACGGGATGTGCAGCGCCCGGAGCGGCAGCTCGCGGTACGGCGCGTTCGCGACCACCAGGCGGCGCACCAGGTCGGGCCGTGCTCCCACCAGGCCGAGGGCCAGCACGCCCCCCCAGTCGTGGCCGACGACGTCCACCCGCCCGCCCGGCACCTCGGTCTCGATCAGCCCGGCGAGCTGGGCCACCAGCGACGCGACGTCGTACGGCCCGGAATAGGTGGACCCGCCGAGGCCGGGCAGATCAGGGGCCAGGACGCGGCGGCCGGTGGCCAGCCGTGGCGCGAGGTCCCCCCAGCAGCTGGCAGTCTCGGGCACGCCGTGCAGCAGCAGCACGGGCGTGCCGGCCCCGTCGGAGACCTGCTCACGCAGCAGGAAGCTCGTCCTGCCGGCCGAAACGGTGCGGACCTGCGGCTTCACGCGTAGAACACCCTCTCGACGACGGCTCTGGCACGGCGGGTGGCTCGCCGGTAGTCGTCCAGGAAGTCCCCCTGCGTGCCCGCAGGATAACCGAGCACCCGGGCGACGCCCGCCAGGTCCCGGCCGCTGGAGGGCAGACCCTCGGCCCCGCGGCCGCGGACCAGCACGAGGGCGTTGCGGACGTGGCTGACCAGCGACCAGGAGGCCTCCAGGACCGCACCGTCGGCGTCGTCCAGCAGGCCCGCGGCCACGGCCGCCCGCAGCGCCGGCAGGGTGGAGCCGGTGCGCAGCTCCGGGACCTCGAAGGCGTGCTGCAGCTGCAGCAGCTGCACCACCCACTCGACATCGGCCAGCCCGCCGGGCCCCATCTTCAGCGCCAGCTTGGGGTCGACGCCACGGGGCAGCCGCTCGGACTCCATCCGCGCCTTGAGGCGCCGGATCTCGCGCACCTGCTCGGGACTGAGGCCGCCCTGCGGCCAGCGCAGCGGAGCGACCGACGCGAGGAACTGCCCGGCCAGGTCCGCGTCGCCGGCGACGGGAGCCGCCCGGAGCAGCGCCTGGCTCTCCCAGACATCCGCCCAGCGCGCGTAATAGGCGGCGTACGACGCCAGGCTGCGGCTGAGCGGCCCCTGCCGGCCCTCCGGCCGCAGGTCCGCGTCGATCGTCAGCGGCGGGTCCGGAGCGGGTAGCGCGAGCAGTCGGCGCATCTCGTGCGCGAGGTCGTGTGCCAGCGCCGCCGCCTCCCCGTCCGGCGTACCGGGGTGCGGGTCGTGCACGAACAGCACGTCCGCGTCGCTACCGTAGCCCTGCTCACCCCCGCCGAGGCGACCCATGGCCAGCACCGCGAAACGCAGCGGCAGCGGCCCGCCGCGCTCGGACTCGGCCTTGCGGACGGCACCGGTGAGGGCCGCGGCGAGCACCGCGGCGGCCACGTCGGACAGCGCCCGCCCGACCTGCTCCTGGTCGACCAGGCCGAGCAGGTCGGCGCAGGCGACGCGGAGCAGCTCCTCACGGCGCAGGCCACGGGCCGCGGCCACCGCGCCCTCCCAGTCGTCCCGCCGGCGCACGGCAGCCACGAAGGCGCTCTCCAGCGTGGCCCGTGGTCGCGGCTGCAGCTCCGCGTCGTCGGCGAGCAGCCGGACCGCCTCCGGGGCCCGGGCGAGCAGGTCGGCGACCAGCCGTGAGGACGCCAGCAGGTGCGCCAGCCGCTCGGCGGCGCTGCCCTCGTCGCGCAGCAGCCGCAGGTACCAGGGCGTCGAGCCGAGCGCATCGGACACCTTCCGGAAGGCCAGCAACCCGGCGTCCGGATCGGCCGCGTCGGCGAACCAGCCGAGCATGGCCGGCAGCAGCGTCTGCTGGATTGCCGCACGGCGCGAGACACCCTCTGTCAGGGCGGACAGGTGGTTCAGCGCGATCGCGGGCTGGGCGAAACCCAGCGCCTCGAGCCGGATCTTGGCCGCCGCCGGCGTCAGCGCGGCCTGGTCCGCCGGCAGCCGTGCGACGGCCGACAGCAGCGGCCGGTAGAAGAGCTTCTCGTGCAGCCGCCGCACCTCGCGGGCGTAGCCGGCGCGCTCGCGGACGAAGGTGGCGACCGCGTCCTTGCGATAGCCGGCGGCACGGGCCACCCGGCGCAGCCCCACCTCGTCGTCCGCCGCCGGGAGCAGGTGGGTACGGCGCAGCCGGTGCAGCTGCAGCCGGTGCTCGACCGTACGCAGCCAGCGGTAGGCCTCGGCCAGGTGCCGGGCGTCCTCGCGGCCGACGTACCCACCGGCGGCCAACTGCTCCAGTGCCCTGAGCGTCGTCCCGCTGCGCACGCTCTCGTCGGTGCGCCCGTGCACCAGCTGCAGCAGCTGCACGGCGAACTCCACGTCGCGCAGCCCACCGCGGCCGAGCTTGACCTCCCGCTCGGCGCGGTCGGCCTTCACCGACGACTCGACCCTGCGTCGCATCGCCTGCACGTCCTCGACGAAGCCCGGCCGCTCGCCGACGCTCCACACCATCGGAGCCGTTCCCGCGGTGTAGGACTCGCCGAGCGCGAGGTCCCCTGCCATCGGGCGGGCCTTCAGCAGCGCCTGGAACTCCCACGTCTGCGCCCACCGGCGGTAGTAGGCGGTGTGGCTGGCCAGCGTGCGGACCAACGGGCCCGCGCCGCCCTCCGGCCGCAGCCCCGCGTCGACCGGCCAGGCGACCAGGCCGCAGACGCGCATCATCTCGGCCGCGAGCCGGGTGGCCGTACGCAGGGCCGGCTCGTCGTCGCCGCCGTCCTCGACCGGCTCGGCCACGAACACCACGTCCACGTCGCTGACGTAGTTGAGCTCCCGCCCGCCGGCCTTCCCGAGGCCGACGACGGCGAGCCGGCACGGCGCCGCGTCCGCCGGCAGCGTCGTCAGCGCGACGGCGAGCCCGGCCGACAACGTCGCCGCCGCCAGGTCCGCGAGCTCACCGCCCACGTCGTCGACGCTCACCGCGCCCACGACGTCGCGGGCCGCGAGGCTCAGCAGACAGCGGCGGTAGGCCGCCCGCAGCCGCTCGACGGCGTCGCTGCCGGTGACGGTGGCGCGGGCGCCTGCGGTTTCCCACGGCAGCTCCTCGCCGTCCGGCACGCCCACCGCCGCCAGCAGTGCGGACTGCAGACCGAGCCGGCTGGGCCGCAGTTGCACCAGATCGTCGTCGGCGAGCGCGTGCCAGTCGCGCGGATACGCGAGAAGATGCTCGCCGAGGGCGACGCTGGTGCCGAGCACCCCGAGCAGCCGGCTGCGCAGTCCCGGCCGCCCGCAGACGGCGCTGCGCAGCTCGTCCGCGTCGTCCACCGTGGTCAGCAGCCGGGCCAGCGCGGCCACCGCCAGGTCGGGGTCTGCGGCCTCGGCGGCGGCGGTGACCAGCTCCGCGGCGGAGTCGTCGACCGGCCGCTCGTCGCGCCACAGGCCGAGCTCGACCAGCGCCTGACCGGTCGCGGCGATGTCGGAGAAGCCGAGCCGGACGAGCAGGCCGGCCCCGCTCCCGCGCTCCTCCAGGACGCTCACGGCGGCGCACCCCGGCAGCTTCTGACGCCCCCGGCGCTCACTCGGCGTCGACGAGCGGCAGCGTCACCCGGCCCCGTCCCGCGGCGAGCGCGGCGAAGCGCTCGACCACCGGTCGCCAGCACGCCTCGACCTCGGGCAGCTCCTCGACGACGCGCTCGGCCAGCGCGACCGGGTCGAGCCCGAGCTCCCGCACGCCGCGGTCGTACTCCACAGCCCAGTGCCGGATCATCTCGGGCGGGGTCTCGATGTGGAACTGCAGGCCCCAGGCGCGCGCGCCGATCCGGAAGGCCTGGTGCGCGTAGCGCGGGCTGCTGGCCAGGTGGACCGCTCCCGGCGGCAGGTCCACGATCGCGTCCTCGTGCCACTGCACGACGGTCGGGGTGAACGGCACGTCGGCGAACAACTCGTCGTCCCAGGCGGCGTCGCGCTTGGCGACCAGCCGGGCGCCCGCCTCGACCCCTTCGGCGCCCTTCGCGACCCGTCCGCCGGTGGCCTCGGCCAGTAACTGGCCGCCGAGGCAGATCCCGAGGGTGGGCACACCCTCCCGTACGGCCGCGCGGAGCAGGTCCTTGGTCGCCCGCAGCCATGGCGCGGAGCCGTCGTCGTAGGCCTGCTGCGGCCCGCCCATGACGACGAGGGCGGCGTACCGCGTCGGGTCCTCGGGCAGCGTGTCGCCCTGCCAGGGCTCGGCCACGTCGAGCTGCACACCGCTGTCCTCGAGCCACCTGCCGACGTTGCCGACCCCCTCCGTCGGGGAGTGGGTGACGACCAGCGCGCGCACCGTCACAGGACCGGCAGGTAGCGACCGAGCTCGAACGGCGTGACCTCCGCGCGGTAGGCGTCCCACTCGGCCCGCTTGTTGCGCAGGAAGAAGTCGAAGACGTGCTCCCCGAGCGTCTGGGCGACCAGCTCGCTGCTCTCCATCACCGAGATGGCTTCTGCGAGACTGCCCGGCAGCGGGGCGATCCCGAGTGCGCGGAGCTCCCCGTCGCTGAGCGCCCAGACGTCGTCCTCAGCGCCGGGCGGCAGCTCGTACCCCTCCTCCACGCCCTTGAGCCCGGCGGCGAGCAGGACGGCGAAGCAGAGGTAGGGGTTGGTCGCGCTGTCCGGGCTGCGCACCTCGATGCGGGTCGAACCGCTCTTCTTCGGCTTGTACATCGGCACCCGCACCATGGCGCTGCGGTTGTTGGACCCCCAGCAGATGTACGGGGGCGCCTCGCCGCCGAAGACCAGCCGCTTGTAGGAGTTGACCCACTGGTTGGTCACCGCCGTGATCTCGGCGGCATGCCTGAGCAGCCCGGCGATGAAGTGCTTGGCGACCCTGGACAGGTGCAGCGGGTCCGAGCCGTCGTAGAAGGCGTTCTGGTCGCCCTCGAAAAGGGACAGGTGGGTGTGCATGCCGCTGCCCGGCTGCTCGCTGAACGGCTTGGGCATGAAGGTTGCGTAGACGCCCTGGGAGAGCGCCACCTCCTTGATGACGTGCCGTGTCGTGAGGATGTTGTCGGCGGTCGAGAGCGCATCGGCGTAGCGCAGGTCGATCTCCTGCTGCCCGGGCGCCACCTCGTGGTGGCTGAACTCCACCGAGATGCCCATCCGCTCGAGCATGGTGATCGCCTCCCGGCGGAAGTCCTGACTCACGCCGTGCGGGGTCAGGTCGAAGTAGCCGGCCCGGTCCACCGGCACGGGCTGCTCCCCCGGCAGCGGCTGGTTCCTGAGCAGGAAGAACTCGATCTCGGGGTGGGTGTAGAAGGTGAAGCCGGCGTCGGCGGCCTTGCCGAGAGCGCGGCGCAGCACGTGCCGCGGGTCGGCCCAGGACGGGCTGCCGTCAGGCGCCGTGATGTCGCAGAACATCCGGGCGGTCCCCGGGCCGTCGCCGTCCTCGCGCCACGGCAGCACCTGGAAGGTGGCCGGGTCGGGCTTGGCGAGCATGTCGCTCTCTTGCACCCGGGTGAAGCCCTCGATCGCCGAGCCGTCGAAGCCGATGCCCTCGGCGAACGCGCCCTCGAGCTCGGCCGGCGCGATGGCCACCGACTTCAGGGTGCCCAGCACGTCGGTGAACCACAGGCGCACGAAGCGGATGTCCCGCTCCTCGAGGGTGCGGAGCACGAACTCCTGCTGCTTGTCCACGACGCTCGCTCTCTGCTGGGGCCGGTCCTGCAGTGTGGCGGGAGGCTGTTTCGGAGGTGTTACGCGGGGCCGGACAGCACCAGCTGCGCCACGCCGGACGTGCCCTCCGTGCCCGCCGGCAGCGAGACGGTGATCGTCCCCTTGCGCAGCGCGTCGAGCTCCTCCGCGGTCAGCGCGATGGCGATCTGCGAGCCGGCCGGGGTGTCCTCGAAGCGGATGTCCATCCACCTTTGCTACCAGTCCCGGCGGTCCCCCGGAAGACCGGTGCGCCGGAGTGGGTAGTGCTCCGGGAACACGTCGGTGCCGCTCCGGTTGCACCGCACACCAGCCCTGATCCCGCACGTCGAGGAGACCCATGACCACGTTCGACCAGCCCGTCACCGCCAGCGGCACCTTCGCGCTCGGCGGGGACCTGCCCGTCCACCGGCTCGGCTACGGCGCGATGCGCATCACCGGCGACGGCATCTGGGGCCCGCCGAAGGACCCGGGGGAGGCGCTGCGCGTGCTGCGCCGCGCGGTCGAGCTCGGCGTCGACTTCCTCGACACCGCCGACAGCTACGGCCCGTACGTTTCGGAGGACCTCATCCGTGAGGCGCTGCACCCCTACGACGGCGTGGTCGTCGCCACCAAGGGCGGTCTGACGCGCAGCGGCCCCGGGGTCTGGGAGCAGGTGGCCCGGCCGGAGTACCTGCGGCAGTGCGTCGAGATGAGCCTGCGCCGCCTCGGCGTCGAGCGGATCGACCTGTGGCAGCTGCACCGGATCGACAAGCTGGTCGCGCTGGAGGACTCGCTCGGTGCGGTCAAGGAGCTGCAGCAGGCCGGCAAGATCCGGCACCTGGGCCTGTCGGAGGTGACGGTCGCCGAGATCGAGCAGGCCCGCAAGGTCGTCGAGGTGGTGTCGGTGCAGAACCTCTACAACCTCGGCAACCGCCAGTCGGAGGAGGTCCTGGAGTACTGCGAGCGGGAGGGCATCGCCTTCATCCCGTGGTACCCGGTGGCCGCCGGTGACCTGGCCAGGCCTGGGGGCCTGCTCGACGAGCTCGCCGCCGCGCACGACGCGACGCATGCGCAGCTCGCGCTCGCCTGGCTGCTGCGCCGCTCGCCGGTGATGCTGCCGATCCCGGGCACCAGCTCGGTGGTCCACCTCGAGGAGAACTGCGCCGCCGCGGGCGTCCGGCTCACCGACGAGGAGTACGCCGCGCTCACCAGGGCCGGGCAGTAGCAGCGGCGGCCGCCGGCATCCGTAGCCTCGCCGGCATGGCGCAGCTGAGGATCGGACTGGCCCAGGTGGACCCGACGGTGGGCGACCTGCCCGGCAATGCGGCGCTGGTCCGCCGCTGGACCCGGCACGCGGTCGAGCAGGGCTGTCACCTGGTCGCGTTCCCCGAGATGGTGCTGACCGGCTATCCGGCCGAGGACCTCGTGCTGCGGCACTCCTTCGTGCAGGCCAGCCTGGACGCGCTGGAGGCGCTCGCGGCGGGACTGGCCGAGGACGGCGCCGGCGACGTGGCGGTCGTCGTCGGCTACTGCGGTCGCAGCGAGACGCCCTCCCCCGCTCTCGGCCGCCCCGCGGGCGAGCCGCAGAACAGCGCGGCGGTGCTGTACGGCGGCCGGGTGGTGTCCCGCTACGCCAAGCACCACCTGCCGAACTACGGCGTCTTCGACGAGTTCCGCTACTTCGTGCGCGGGGACCGGCTGCCCGTCGTGCGGCTGCACGGCGTGGACGTCGCGACCGTGGTCTGCGAGGACCTGTGGCAGGAGGGCGGCCCGCTGAAGGTCGCCTGCTCGGCGCAGGCCGGTCTCGTCGTGTGCATCAACGGATCTCCCTACGAGCGGGGCAAGGACGACCTGCGGGCGCCGCTCGCCGCGCGGCGCGCCGCCGAGGCCGGGGCGCCCGTCGTCTACGTCAACTGCGTCGGTGGTCAGGACGAGCTGGTCTTCGACGGCGACTCCTTCGTCGTGGACGCCGCCGGCCGCGTCGTCGCCCGCGCGCCGCTCTGGGAGGAGGGCCTGATGGTCGTGGACCTGGAGGTGAGGGCCGCCTCCTCCGACGGCACCGGACCGGTCGACGCGGGCGACGGCACCACGATGGCCATCGAGCGGGTGACCCTGTCGGAGGAGCCGCTCCCCGCGTACGAGCCAGGGGTGCCGCAGGTCGCGGACCCGCTGGACGACTGCGCGGAGGTCTGGGAGGCGCTGGTCACCGCCACCCGGGACTACGTCGGGAAGAACCGCTTCCGCTCGGTGGTCCTCGGCCTGTCCGGCGGCATCGACTCGGCGCTGGTGGCGACGATCGCGCGCGACGCCCTCGGCCCGGACCGGGTGCACGTGGTCGGGATGCCGAGCCAGTGGTCGTCGGACCACTCGGTCGGCGACGCTGAGGAGCTGGCCCGCCGGCAGGGTCTGCACTGGTCGGTCGTCGCGATCGCGCCGATGGTCGACGCGTGGCTGGCGGCCGTACCGCTGACCGGGCTGTCGGTGGAGAACCTGCAGGCGCGGGTGCGCGGCACGACGCTGATGGCGCTGTCGAACGAGCACGGCCACCTGGTGCTGACGACCGGCAACAAGAGCGAGGCCGCGACCGGCTTCTCCACGCTCTACGGCGACAGCGCCGGCGGTTTCGCGCCCATCAAGGACGTGCCGAAGCTGCTGGTCTTCGAGCTGGCCCGCTGGCGCAACCGGGTCGCGGCCGAGCGCGGAGAGGTGCCGCCGATCCCGGAGAACACGATCAGCAAGCCGCCGAGCGCCGAGCTCGCACCGGGCCAGCTCGACAGCGACCGGCTGCCGGCGTACGACGTGCTCGACCCGCTGCTGGACGCGTACGTGGAGCGGGACCAGGGGCGGGCCGAGCTGCTCGCGGCGGGCTTCGAGGAGGCCACCGTCGACCGGGTCGTTCAGCTGGTGGACGCGGCGGAGTACAAGCGGCGGCAGTCGCCACCCGGACCGAAGATCACCGGCCGGGCGTTCGGGCGGGACCGCAGGCTGCCGATCACGTCGCGATGGCGCGAGGTCGCCGCACCCACGTCGGCCGAACCGGAGCAGGTCCGGCCGGAACCAGGCTGAGCCGCCGACGCCGGACTAGAGGACCGCCGTCTCGCTCTTGGCTGCCTCCGCGCGCGCGGCCTCGTCGGCGTCGGCGTGCGCCGCGGCCAGGCCGCCCTGCGCCCGCAGCGGGATCTCCTTGACCAGCAGGGTGAGGACGAAGGCGGGCAGCAACAGCAGGGCGATCACGACGAACACCGTCGACATCGAGTCGGCGAAGCCCTCGAGGACCGCCCGGCGCACGGCCTCGGGCAGCGTCGCGATGACAGAGGTGTCGTCGAACGACGAGGCCGAGTCGAAGCGGGCGACGACCTCCGGCGGGAGGCCGGCCTGGCGCGCCCGGTCCTGGATGTTGCCGACCAGCGAACCGAACAGCACGGCCAGCGACACGGCGGCGCCGAACGTCCCGCCCATCGAGCGGAAGAAGGTGACCGAACTGGTCGCCACACCCATGTCGCTCGGGGGCAGGGCGTTCTGAACGCTGATGACCAGCGTCTGCATCGACAGCCCCAGACCCATGCCCATGAGGGTCATGTAGGCCATCGCCTTCCACAGCGGGGTGTCCACTGCGAGCGTCGACATGGACATCAGCGCGAGAAACATCAGCCCGATGCCCACCACCGGCAACAGCTTGTAGCGGCCGGTGCGGCTCATCACCCTCCCCGCGATGCCGGAGGTGATGATGATGCCGACCATCAGCGGGATGAGCTGCAGACCGGCGGCGGTCGGCGACGCGCCGCGCACGATCTGCAGGTAGAGCGGCAGCACCACCAGCCCGCCGAACATGCCTGCGCCCACGAGCAGCGACGTCACGCTGGTGAGGCTGAAGACGCTGCTGGAGAAGACCCGCGGCGGCAGGATCGCCTCGTCCCCCATCCGCCGCTCCCAGCCGACGAAGGAGCCGATCGATCCGATCGACAGCGCCAGCAGGCCGACGCTCAGCGCGGAGCTCCAGCCCCAGTCGCGGCCCTTCTCGGCGACCAGCAGCAGCGGGACGACAGCGGAGGTCAGCAGCGCGGCGCCGAGATAGTCGATGCGGTGCTCGCTGGTACGCCGGGGCAGGTGCAGCGTCCTGAGCACGACGGTCATGGCGAGCAGCCCGATGGGCACGTTGAGGTAGAAGATCCAGCGCCAGCCGTCGATCCCGAGCAGCGTGGCCTGCCCGGCGAACGCCCCGCCGACGACCGGCCCGAGCACGCTGGAGACACCGAAGACGGCCATGAACCAGCCCTGGTAGCGCCCGCGCTCCCGGGGCGGCACGAGGTCGCCGACGATCGCGAAGGCCAGCGACATGAGGCCACCGGCACCGACGCCCTGGACGGCGCGGTAGGCCGCGAGCTCGTAGATGCTCTGGGCCGTCCCGCAGAGGATCGAGCCGAGCACGAAGGCGGCGATGGCGAACAGGTAGAACGGCTTACGGCCGTACTGGTCCGACAGCTTCCCGTACAGCGGCGTCGTGATCGTCGACGCGATCAGGTACGCGGTGATCACCCAGGCCTGCGCCGTCTGCCCCTCGAGCTGGTCGGCGATGGTGCGCATCGCGGTGGACACGATCGTCTGGTCCAGTGCGGCGAGGAACATGCCGAGCAGCAGCCCGGACAGGACCAGCAGGATCTGCCGGTGCGTGAGCTGCACCGGGGCGGGGGTGGTCACGTGCGCTCCTGGGGGGCGAGGGCGAGCAGGACATCGTCGACGATGCGGACGGCGAGGTCCGGTCCCGGTGGCGGGTCGTTGCGGATGAGGTTGCGGTAGACCATCGGGCCGACGATGAGGTCGGCCGCGTACTGCAGGTCGGCGTCGGCGCGGACCAGCCCCTCGTCGACGCCGCGCTGCAGGACATCGAGGAAGCGGCGGCGACGGGGGTCGAGCACCTGCTCGCGGTAGCGGCGCATCAGCTCCGGGTGCTGCACGCCGGCACCGATCAGCCGCGGAAAGATCTGCCCGGCCAGCGAGGAGTCGGACCTGCGCCGGAAGGCCTCGAGCAGCCCGACCAGCTCGTCGCGCACCCCGGCGCCCGCCACCCGTTCGGGCGGCTCGGTGAGGGACGCGACGGCCTCGATGACCAGCTGCTCCTTGCCGGCGAAGCGGCGGTAGACGCTGGCCTTGCCCACCCCCGCGGACGCGGCGACGGCCTCGATGGTGAGCGAGTCGTAGCCGCCGTCGGCCAGCAGCTGCAGGGTCGCCCGGACGATCGCCTCGTCCAGCTTGGGGTTGCGCGGCCGGCCGCTGGCCCGCGGCGCGTCGCACCCGCCGGCCGTCACGGCTGGACCCGGAGCCGTCACGGCTGCACCACGGCCGGCTCCCGCAGCTCCGCAGGCTGGCCTGGCGCCGGCGACGGCGGGCGTCCGGGCAGCCAGCGCAGCACGACCGCCGCACCGAGCAGGGCCACCAGCGCCGAGCCCGTGGCGGCGGCATGCATCGCGCCCACGAACGCCTCGACGGCGCTGGCATCGAGCTGCTCGCGAGCGGCCGGCGGTAGAGCGGCCGCCAGCAGCTGAGTGCTGCCGATCGACTCGCCGGCCAGCTCCCGCACGTCCGCGGGCAGGGCCTGCAGGGAGGGCGTGATGCCGCTGCGGTAGCTGGCGGACAGGATCGAGCCGAGCACGGCGACGCCCAACGCACCGCCCACCTGGCGCAGTGTGGTGTTCACGGCCGATCCGGCTCCGGCCCGCTCCCGCGGCAGCGTCGACATGATGGACTCGGTGGCCGGCGCGATGACGTGCGCCATCCCCGTGCCCTGCAGGAAGAGCAGCAGCAGGACCCACCAGATGTCGGTCTGCGCGTCGATCAGCCGGTAGCCGCCGAACGCGACCGTCATGGTCAGCATCCCGCCGGCGCACACCGCCTTGGCACCGAGACGGCGGACCAGCCCGGCGCTGCGCGGGGCGAAGAAGGCCAACGCCGCCGCCACGGGCAGCAGCCGCACGCCCGCCTCCAGCGGCGTGTACTCCCGCGCGTACTGCAGGTAGAAGCTGAGGAAGAAGACGGCCCCGAACAGCGCGAACATCACCAGCGTCACCGCGCCGCAGGCGGCGGAGAAGGCCGGATTGCGGAAGAGCGTGACGTCGAGCATCGGCGCGGCCGAACGCCGCTGCAGCCAGAGGAACAGCGCGAGCACGGCCAGCCCCCCGAGCAGCGGGCCGAGCACCTCGACGCTCCCCCACGCGGTCGTCTCGCCGCCCTTGATGATCCCGTAGACGAGCAGGACGAGGCCGAGGATCGACAGCACGACGCCGGCCGGGTCAAGCCCCTGGGGATCGGGGTCCTTGGACTCCGGGACGATCCACAGGATCGCGGCGAGGGCGAGCAGGACGACCGGCACGTTGACCAGGAAGACCGAGCCCCACCAGAAGTGCTCGAGCAGCAGCCCACCGGTGATCGGCCCGATGGCCACCGCCACGCCGACGAAGCCGGCCCAGATCCCGATCGCCCTGCCGCGCTCGGTCGGGTCGAAGACGTTGCTGATGATGCTCAGCGTCGACGGCAGGACAGCCGCGCCGCCGACGCCCATCAGCGCCCGGCTCGCGATCAGCTCCTGCGGGGTGGACGAGAACGCCGACAGGGCCGAGGCGATGCCGAACAGGACCAGACCGATGACCAGCGCCCGGCGCCGGCCGTAGCGGTCACCGAGCACGCCGTAGGTGAACAGCAGCCCGGCGAAGACCAGCGTGTAGGCGTTGACCGACCAGGCCAGCTCGCTCTGGCTCGCCCCCAGGTCCTGCTGGATCGTCTTCAGCGCGACGTTGAGGATCGTGTTGTCCAGCACGACGACGAGCAGGCTGAGAACCAGCGTGCCGAGGATCCACCACCGGCGGTCGTGGACCGTGCGCTGTTCCACCGGACCACCTTCCTAGACGCTGCCGTATCGCAAGTCATCCACGGTACGACGGACGGATCCCTTTCGCGGTCCGGCCGGACGTGAGGCGTGCCACAGCGACGGGCCGGGCAGGGGATGGGATGCTGGAGGGGTCCGGGGACCAGCGCCGCCACCCGAGGAGGCCGGCCCCGAGTCGCTCCCCCTGGAGGTCCGAGATGTCCGAGCTAGCGAGCCTGTACGGCGGGGTCACCAACCGCCGCGTCCGCCCCAGCGACCTGCAACGCGCCAAGGATCGCGACGAGCGCTGGGCGATGCTCACCTCCTACGACATGCTCAGCGCCGAGATCTTCGAGCAGGCAGGCATTCCCGTGCTGCTCGTCGGCGACTCGGCCGGCAACAACGTGCTCGGACATCCGACCACGGTGCCGGTCACGGTCGACGAGCTCCTGCCGATGGTGCGCGCCGTCGTCCGCTCCACCACCCGGCCCCTGGTCGTGGCGGACCTGCCGTTCGGGTCCTACCAGGGCTCGCCGGAGCAGGCGCTGCACACCGCCGTCCGGTTCCTGAAGGAGGGCGGCGCCCACGCCGTGAAGCTCGAGGGCGGCCGGCGGGTCGTCCCGCAGGTCGAGCTGCTCGTCTCCGCCGGCGCGCCGGTGATGGGCCACGTCGGCCTCACGCCGCAGTCCGAGCTGGTGACCGGACTGAAGGTGCAGGGCCGCGGCGACACCGGCGAGGCACTCGTCGCCGATGCGCTGGCTCTGCAGGAGGCCGGGGCCTTCGCCGTGGTGCTCGAAGCCGTTCCCGCTGCCCTCGCTGAGCGGGTCACCAAGGAGCTGACGATCCCGACGATCGGCATCGGGGCGGGCGCCGGCTGCGACGCGCAGGTCCTGGTGTGGACCGACATGGCCGGCCTCACCGCCGGCAAGCCGCTGACCTTCGTCAAGAGGTACGCCGACCTGCGCGCGGTGCTCGGCGAGGCGACGCGGGCGTACGCCGACGACGTGCGCGAGGGCCGGTTCCCGAGCCGGGAGCACAGCTTCGACTAGGTTCGGCCCAGCGGGTCCTCGCACAGGCATCCCTCGCCGGCCGATCTCGGTGGGGCCGGTGCACTGGGGGCCGGTGCACTGGGGGCCGGCGTCGCGGTGACTGTCCGGCGTGGTCGGCCGGGCCGGTGATGTGTGCACACGGCGCCGGGTGCGCGGCTGCGCCGCCGTCGTTGCCTGCGGGCTGCGCCACCGTCTTCCCGCCGTCGGGTCCAGCTGCTCGGACGTACGGCCGGCGCCCACCTGGGCCGGCGCCACCGGAGCCGCTGCGCACTGACCGCCACCCGACGGAGCAGGCGCACGTTCTGGCGAGCAGACGTTGCGGCACCTGGCCACGTTGCGGCACCTCGCCAGCGGGTCGTGCCGTGCCTCACCTGCCCATGATCAATGCCGGACTTCCGCTCATTCGCGGGGAGAAAAGCGTACGAAGCATGGCGTTGATCACCTCGGCGACGTGAGCTGGATCGGGCCGGGGGCCCCCGTCGCCAGCAGAACGTCACCCCGACTGGCGTGACCGGCGAGGCGATGTGAACGGGGCGGGGCGGGCGGGACGGGGCGGGATGGACGGGGGCCGGTACGGGTGCCTGACCGGTCTCAGCGGCAGTCGGGCTCGGCGAGCAGCTCGCGGATGACGTCCCCTTTGGCCTCCGCGTAATGATTCACGTCCGGCCACTCGCGCCCGGTCAGCGACCGCTTGACGTCCTCGTACCGCTGCCGGGCTGCGGGATCGGCCCTCAACCGGTCGCGTAGCCGCAATCGGGCGGCCAACTCCGGGGCGCCGTCGAGGTGCAGATGCACATTGGCGGCCGGCAGCGGCGGGGCCGCCTGCACCATCCGGTGCCCCGGCTCACGGACGCGCAGCACGTAGCCCGCGGCTTGCAGCGCCGGCAACCAATCGGCTTCACGCTCGACGTCCGGGACGACGAGCTGCACGTCGATGACCGGCTTGGCTGCGAGCTCCGGCACCGAGGTGGACCCGATGTGCTCGACCTGCATGGCACCCCCTGCTACGACCGACCGACCCGCGGCGGCAGCCCACGCCCGTTCGGACGCAGCGGGGTCAGACCTGCAGCTGCTGCTCCAGCAGCGCCCGCGCCTCGGTGAGCGACGGGCCGTACCACGTGAGATGCCGCCCGCTGACCAGTGCGGCGGGCGCCTCCGGGAACGCCTCCGGTCCGTCCTCGGCGGTGAAGGAGTACGGCTCGTCCGGCAGCACGACGAGGTCGTACGGCGGCAGGTCGGCAGGCGCGACCTTCGGGTAGCGCTCCGCCGCACCGGCCAGGATGTTGTCCACGCCCAGCCGGTGCAGCACGTCGCCGGCGAAGGTGTCGCGACCGAGCGCCATCCACGGACGTCGCCAGATCGGGACGACCGCCCGCCGGCGCCGGCCCGTCCACGGCTCGCGCCAGGCCGTACGCGCCCCGGCCAGCCACGGCGGCTCGTCCAACCCGCAGGCGGCAAGCATCCGGCCGAGGGAGCCGAGCGCGGCCGGCAGCGTCTCGGGTGCGGTGACCCATACCGCGGCACCGGCCGCGCGCAGGGCGTCGAGGTCTATCGCACGGTTCTCCTCCGCATTGGCCAGCACCAGGTCCGGCCGCAGGTCCAGGACGTCGGCCGGCCGCGGGTTCTTCGTACCGCCGACGCGGGAGACGCGGAGATCAGGGGGGTGCGAGCACCAGTCGGTGGCGCCGACCAGCAGGCCGGGGGCCGTGACGGCGACGGCCTCGGTGAGCGAGGGGACGAGGGAGACGACGCGGGCGACCCGCGCCGGCACCGCGACGGTCGCGCCGGTGTCGTCAGAGGTCGGTGATGCGGACACCCGCGTGCACCTTGTACCGGCGGTTCACCGAGATGAGGTTGGCCGTCAGCGCCTCCACCTGGTGGGCGTTGCGCAGCCGCCCCGCATAGACGCCCTTCATGCCCGGGACCAGCGCCGCGAGGGCCTGGACCAGATCGGTGGCTGTTCGGTCCTCGCCGAGCACCAACACGTCGGTGTCCACCCGGTCGACCTGCTCGTCCAGGAGCAACACCGCGCTGACGTGGTGGAAGGCCGCGACCACCCGACTGTGCGGCAGCACGGCGGCAGCCTGCTGGGCAGCGCTGCCCTCCTCGACCGTCAGCGCGTAGGCGCCGTACTGGTCGAAGCCGAGTGGGTTGACGCAGTCCACCACGATCTTGCCGGCCAGCTCGTCCACCAGCGAGGTCAGCAGCTCCTTGTGGCCGACCCAGGGCACGGCCACGATCACGACGTCGCCCTCCCGGGCCGCGCCCGCGTTGTCGGTGCCGGTCACGTCGCCGGGCAGGGTCTGCGCCGAGACCTGCGCCCGGGCCGTGTCGCGGGAGCCGAGCACCACGCGGCAGCCGGCCAGCGCGAGGCGGCGGGCGAGCCCGCGACCCTGCTCGCCGGTGCCGCCGAGGACGGCAACGACGAGGCGGGTCGGATCGGAAGCGCCGGCTGCAGTCATCCCGCGAGCATGTCAGCCGACCGACAACCAGGTGCCGCCGAGGCGACATGAACCAGCCGGTTCGGGACAGACTCCGGCCAAGGTCACGAATCGGTCACCGTCATAGAGCAGGAGTCGGCCCCGGGGTGGCGAAAGACTGGCCCGACACAGCCAGGGGCACAGCAGGAGGACGACGTGGACAGCACAGGCGGGCAGGTGCCAGCAGCTGGACGTACGGGCCTGCCGCTGTTCGGCTGCCCGGCCGCCGCCGCGGCCACGGTCCAGGACGCCGCCGCCCCGGTACCGGCCGCCGCCGGCTCCCCCCGGATCCGCGAGTTGAGCGCACTGCTCGGCGAGATCGGCAGTCTGCGCCTGTCGCTGCAGACCGACCTCACCCTCGCTGCGGCCGCACTCGAGGCCGGGGCCGACGAGCTGGCCGGCGAGCTCGTCGACGCCGACCTGAACGAGCTGTGGAGCTTTGCCGCCCGGGCCGCCGGCCACCTTGCCCGGCTCGAGGCCGGTGAGGCCGCGACCCGGCCCGAGACCGGTGCGGCCGCAACCGCGCTCGACGCCGGTGACGCCGCGACCCCGCCCGAGGCCGACGTGGCGGAGTGTCCGGCGACGGTTCCGCTGCGCAGGCGCCGCCGGCTGCTCTCTGCCGGGCCGCTCCTGGCTGCCGCCGCGGCGGTGGTGGGCTTCGTCGTCGTGGCTCCGGCGCGCAGTGCGACCGCACCCGGCACAGCCATCACGAACGCCGCCACGGCCGGTTACGAGCTGAACCGGCTGGCTCAGCTGGGAGCGACCGACGAAGAGCTGCGGGAGGCCGCCGAGGAGCTGAACGACGAGCTGGCCGCGCTGATCGCTCGAGCCGCCCACGACCCGGCTGCCGCCAGGCAGGCGCTGATGCTGCTCCAGCAGAGCTCCGACGTCCTGTCCCGACAAGGCCGCAGCGGCCTGCTACGCGGTGTGCGGGCCGAAGTCGGTGCGCTACGTGAGCGGCTGCGCGGGACCCTGCCCGCCGACCAGCGTCCCGGGGGCGAAGGCATCCACCCCTTCACGCCTGCGCTGCCGCGGGCACAGGAGCAACCCGAGAAGGAACGCCCCTCCAGGTCAGCCGGACCGAGGAGCAGCGCCGAGCCCGGTGCCACGCCCAGCCCGACGTTCAGGTCGACGCCGCCCGCGACCCCGGCGTCCGCACCGGAACCGGCCGACGAGGCGTCGCCGCAGCCGAGCAGCAGTCCGCAGGAGCCGCTGACCGAAGGCGTTCCGGGCGTCTAGCGGGCAGTTCGGGGCGTCTGGCCGCCGGGCCGGGCAGTCAGGGCGTCTGGCCGACGACGCCGCGTACGGGCCGGCCGGCAGCCTCGGCGCCCGGCTCCCGCCGGCGCAGTCGCGCCCAGACCGCCTTGCCCGGCGGCTGGGCCCGTACGCCGTGGTCGGCGGCGACCAGGTCGACCAGCAGCATGCCGCGGCCGCCCTCGTCGTCGTCCTGCGCGGTGCGTGGCGACGGCCGGCGCGGGCTGCCGTCGCGGACCGAGACGATGATGTCCCGGGGGCCGGACTCGATCTCGAGGCAGACCGGGGGCATCGCGTGCCGGACCGCGTTGGTGACCAGCTCGCTGACGATCAGCAGGACGTCGTCATGCACCTCGTCCAGCCCGAGCCGCTCGCGGCACCGTGACACAGCCGCCCTCGCCTGCGCCGGCGCCGTGCCGCCGGGCTCGAGCGGGATCCGCTCGCGGGCGCGGGGCGGGCGGTCGTCCACGTGCGCCAGCGCCTCCTCCCGGTCGGCGGCGAGCACCAGGCCCGGCAGGTCGGGCGCCTCCGCGGGGGGGCAGACGACCAGTGACGGCAACGGCCAGCCGGCAGGCAGCCGTGGCAACGCGGACAGCAACCAGCGGGCCCCGTCGGTCAGCGGCTCGACCTGCACCAGGTCGACGACGACCGCGCGCGGGTGGAGGGACAGGGCAGCGTCGACGGCGCTGAGCAGGCGGGCGGCCTCACGATCGCTCACCGGACCGAGGGCACAGAGCACCTCGACGCCATCGGTCACCTCCTGTCGCAGGAGCACGTGGTCAGCACCTCGCCGCAGTCGCTGTCAGGGAGTCAGGGCCTGCAGACGCAGGTGCTGCAACCTTGCCCGCGGACAGCGGCGGACAAAACGGACGTATCGCAGGTCTGTCCTGCCCGCAAGCCCAGATCCGTGACTACTCGACGACAGGGAGGTACACGCGTGCACCCTGCTCGGCGAACTCGGCTGATTTCTCCTTCATCCCGAGCTCCAGTGCGGCCTTCTCGTCCACCCCGTGCTCAGCCGCGTACTTCCGGACGTCCTGGCTGATCCGCATGGAGCAGAAGTGCGGCCCGCACATCGAGCAGAAGTGCGCGGTCTTGGCGGCGCCCGCCGGCAGCGTCTCGTCGTGGAAGTCACGGGCGGTCGTCGGGTCCAGGGAGAGGTTGAACTGGTCCTCCCACCGGAACTCGAAGCGCGCGTCGGACAGCGCGTCGTCCCACGCCTGCGCCCCCGGGTGGCCCTTCGCGAGATCGGCTGCGTGCGCCGCGATCTTGTACGTGATCACGCCGTCCTTGACGTCGTCGCGGTTCGGCAGGCCCAGGTGCTCCTTGGGAGTGACGTA
Organism: Mycobacteriales bacterium; assembly: GCA_040902655.1. Classification (NCBI taxonomy): domain Bacteria; kingdom Bacillati; phylum Actinomycetota; class Actinomycetes; order Mycobacteriales; species Mycobacteriales bacterium. The sequence goes on along the minus strand of JBBDWV010000008.1, from coordinate 3,373 downwards.
GCAGAGCATCGCGGTGCCGTACCAGCCGATCATCGCCGCGCCGATCGCGCTGGTGATGTGGTCGTAGCCCGGCGCGATGTCGGTCGTGAGCGGGCCGAGCGTGTAGAACGGCGCCTCGGAGCAGACCTCCAGCTGGAGGTCCATGTTCTCCTTGATCTTGTTCATGGGGACGTGGCCAGGGCCCTCGACCATGACCTGGACGTCGTACTCCCAGGCGATCTTGGTCAGCTCGCCGAGGGTGCGCAGCTCGCTGAACTGCGCCTCGTCGTTGGCGTCGGCGATGCAGCCCGGCCGCAGGCCGTCGCCGAGCGAGAACGTCACGTCGTACTGCGCCATCAGCTCGCACATCTCGCGGAAGTGCGTGTAGAGGAAGTTCTCCTCGTGGTGGGCCAGGCACCACGCGGCCATGATCGAGCCGCCGCGGCTGACGATGCCGGTCTTGCGCCCGGCGGCCATCGGCACGTAGCGCAGCAGCACGCCTGCGTGCACGGTGATGTAGTCCACGCCCTGCTCGAACTGCTCGATCAGGGTGTCCCGGTAGATCTCCCAGGTGAGGTCCTCGGACTTGCCGTTGACCTTCTCCAGTGCCTGGTAGATCGGCACCGTCCCGATCGGGACGGCGCTGTTGCGCAGGATCCACTCGCGGGTGGTGTGGATGTTGCGGCCGGTCGACAGGTCCATGACGGTGTCGGCACCCCACCGGGTCGCCCACGTCATCTTGTCGACCTCCTCCTCGATGGAGGACGCGACGGCGCTGTTGCCGATGTTGGCGTTGATCTTGACGAGGAAGCCGCGGCCGATCGCCATCGGCTCCACCTCGGTGTGGTTCACGTTGACCGGTACGACGGCGCGACCGCGGGCGACCTCGTCCCGCACGAACTCCGGCGCGAGCCCCTCGCGCAGCGCGACGAACTCCATCTCGGGCGTGACCTGTCCGCGCCGGGCGTACGCCATCTGTGTCACGGTCCTGCCCTGGACCGCGCGGCGCGGCGTGCGGCCGGCCTGCTCGAAGACGCTGTCCAGGTTGCGGTGGTCGTGACTCTTCAGCCCGTTGTCGACCGGCTGCACCGGGCGACCGGTGTAGGCCTCGGTATCGCCCCGCTCGGTGATCCAGTCCCTGCGCAGCGCCGGCAGACCGAGCCGCACGTCGGTACGCAGCCCGGGGTCGGTGTACGGGCCGGAGGTGTCGTAGAGGACGACCGAGTCGCCGGTGGTGAGCACCACTTCGCGCATCGGGATGCGCAGGTCCGGCCGGCTGCCCTGCAGGTAGGTCTTGCGCGAGCCGGGGAAGGGCGTGCCCGGTCCGTCGGTGGAGGTGGCTGTGGTGGTCGATGCGGGGCTGTCGACAACGGTCATGAGGGGTTCCTCCCTACGCCGGTGCTCCACCTCGGGTGGGCCGGATCAGGTGCGAACGGTCGACGGCCGGTCCTGCCGCCCTCTCAGCCTCGGCGCGAGGCTCCCGCGGGTCGCCCCCGACACTACGGGACCGCGCCGGATCTGGGGCACCATGAGGGGGTGCGAGAGGTGGCGGTCCGCGACGACGGCATCCGGCTGGGGCAGCTGCTCAAGCTGGCCGGGCTGGTCGACCAGGGCTCGGACGTGCGGCCGTTGCTGGAGCAGGGCGTCGTCACCGTCGGCGGGCGGCTCGAACAGCGCCGCGGGCGGCAGCTCAGGAAGGGCGACGTCGTCGCGGTGCGCGAGGAGAAGGTCCGGCTGGTCTAGATGATCGGTTCCAAGCGGCGCCGAGGAGAACTCTGCATGCGCCGCGCGACGAGGGGTCGGGTTGTTGAGGCCGCAATGGAGCTCGCCCCGGAGGGCGAGGAGAACCTGAACGACTAACTAACCACTGGGCAGATGCCCCTCGGGCAGTCCGATCTACCGCCCGCCGGACCCGCATCCGACACCCCGGCGCGTGCGCTGCCGAGCCAGCAACCGGAAGAACAGCAGCCGGAAGATGAACAGCCGGTTGCGCCACTCGATGAGTACCAGGAGCGCTCTAGCGCGCGGACGACGCACGCCGCAGATGACCAATGGCGCGCCACATACCGACCGCGACCAGGAACAGGATCAACACCTTGCCCCACGACGTCTCCCACTCGTCCAACGCGACGCTGACGACCGCCGCGAGCAGAACAAGCGCTCCAAGCACGAGCACCACCCATGCAGCCAGCCGCGGTAGATGAGCTTGGACGCTGGACCAGACGGCCTCCACGACGCGGGGATCGACAGCGAACACGTCCTCCTGCAAGAAGTAGTCGGAACCTGAGGTACCACTACTTCCAAGAACAGCTACTTCAAGCTTGGAGGTGTGGGATGTCGGGTGCCGACGGTGGCGGTGTCAGATCCGCCGCGGTCCTGGAACGACGGCGCAGCAAGATCGCGGCCGAGATCGTCGAACTCGGACTGCCGCTACCGGGCAGCCTGGCCTCACGACGAACCCGCTGCGGCAACACCGGCTGCCGCTGCCACGCCGACCCGCCTCAGCTACATGGCCCCTACCTGACCCGGACCCGTTACGCCCACTGCTGGACAACGCCCGCCGGCTCAAGCAACTCGTCGCAGAGCTCGAAGCCCTCGCCCTGACCAAGATCGAAAAGACATGATCCTTTAGCGCCTATCTGCGCGAACTCTTACGGACGGCAGGGACGACTCGCGGACCATGCCGCCATGGAGCTCGCCCCGGAGGGCGAGGAGAACCCGTCCTGCTCGCCGGACTGGTGCTGCTGCTCGCCACCTGCCGCAATGGAGCTCGCCCCGGAGGGCGAGGAGAACAAGCCGGTCGTCGCCGAGGGCCGCGCCACCCTGTACGGGCCGCAATGGAACTCGCCCCGGAGGGCGAGGAGAACCTGCGGAAGCTCGGGCCGCGCATGCCGCGGTCGTTGTCGCCGCAATGGAGCTCGCCCCGGAGGGCGAGGAGAACGTGGTGAGTTGCTCGCCGTGCAGCGCGGCAGGGACAGGGCCGCAATGGAGCTCGCCCCGGAGGGCGAGGAGAACCATGCAGCGGCGACATACTCCTCGGCCGAGGCGTCGCCGCAATGGAGCTCGCCCCGGAGGGCGAGGAGAACGTGCGGATCATGGTCGGCGATGCCGACTTCCAGGACGTGCCGCAATGGAGCTCGCCCCGGAGGGCGAGGAGAACGGGTCACCAGCCGCTTCGTGCCGACGGCGTGCTTCGCGCCGCAATGGAGCTCGCCCCGGAGGGCGAGGAGAACCGCTCGCCGATTCTACGGCCTCTGAACAGCAACTTTGCGAGCTTCTGCGAGCGCTCGATCGAAACTGGTCTTCTGGCCCCTAATGGAGTTGACAAGTTACACCCGAAAAAGGGCTCTGACCTGCGCGCGAGGGCTCGAGCGTGAGCGAGGATCAACCTCAG
>JBBDWV010000007.1 GCA_040902655.1 Mycobacteriales bacterium | reverse complement strand
ACCACGGCAATGACCGCGGGCAGCACGGCGAGCAGGGCGAGGGCGGTCGGCAGCGTCGTCAGGGAGCTGAGCAGGCCGACCAACGGCGGACCTGCGACGAAACCGGCATAGCCGAGCGCCGTCACCAGCGCAAGGTCGGCCCCGGAGCGGCCGGGCGCGCTGCGCGCCCCGACGGCCGAGAACAGTGTCGGAGCCAGGACGGAGACACCCGCCCCGGCGACCACGGCGCCCACCAGGGCCAGCGCCGGAGCGGGGGCGAGAGCGAACAGCAGCGTTCCAAGAGCCAGGCCGCCGGCACCGGCCCCGACGACCACCGCCTCCGTGCCCGGCCGGGCCAGCAGCTGGACGGCGAACCGCCCGGCCGCCATGGCCCCGGCGAACAGGCCAGGACCGAGCCCCCCGACCCAGGGCGGTGCCCCCAGCGAGCGTTCGAGGTGCAGCGCGCTCCAGGACTGGATCGCGTCCTCGACCAGGTACGCCGCGGCGGTCAGCAGGCCGAGCAGGAGCAACGCGCGGGCCAGGCGCAGCCGACGGGCACCCCCGGGAGCCTGCGGATGGGGGCTGCGTCGGTAGGCGGGCTGCGTCACCGCCACGACGGCGATGAGGACGAGCGTCGCGCCGAGGACGGTCGGGGGGCCGGCGCCGAGATCGCGCGCGACGCCCGCCGACACACTGGTCAACAGCATCCCCAAGGAGAAGCAGCCGTGTGCGCCGGCCATCAGCCGGCCGCTCTCCAGCCGCTCCCATGTGGCGGTGGCGGTGTTGATCAGGACGTCGAGCGCGCCAGAGGACGCGCCCAGCACGAGCAGGGCCAGGACGAGCGGCAGCAGGGACCCGGCGAAGGCGGGCAACAGCGCCGCCGCGGCGAACGACAGCAGCGCGGGAGGCAGCAGCCGGCGTGCTCCGTGTCGGTCCATCAGCCGCCCGGCCAGCGGCATCGCGGGGAGCGCCCCGACCGCGATGGCGCCCAGCGCCAGGCCGAGCTGACCGTCCGTCACGCCCGCCTGTGCACGGACGTCGGGCAGGGTGGCCGCCCAGGCGCCCCAGAACGCGCCGAAGGCGCTGAAGGACAGCAGCAGGCCGCGCCGCTCGGCGCGCGCAGCGGCAGCCGGCACCGGAGCGGTCACCTCGACGCGGACATCCACGAGGCGTACAGGCCGGCGTAGACGCCGTCCTGCTGCACCAGCTCGGCATGCGGACCGCGCTGCACGACCACACCCGCGTCGACCACCAGCACCTCGTCGGCAGCCTCGGCGGTGGACAGCCGGTGCGCGATGACCAGCGTGGTCCGGCCACGCGTCAGCGCGTCGAGCGCACGCTGCAGCCGCACCTCGGTGGCCGGATCGACCGCCGAGGTCGCCTCGTCCAGCACGAGCAGGTCCGGATCGGCGAGGTAGGCGCGGGCGATCGCCACGAGCTGCCGCTCACCCACGGACAGGCTCTCTCCCCGCTCGCCCGCCTCGGTACGGACGCCGCGCGGGAGCGCCTCGACCCACTCGGCCAGTCCCAGCGCGTGGAAGGCCCGCTCGACGTCCTCGTCGCTCGCGCCGCGGCGGCCGTACCGCACGTTGTCGGCGACGGTGGCGTCGAACAGGAAACCGTCCTGAGGGACCAGGACCACCCGCGAGCGCAGCGAGTCGAAGGGAACGTCGCGCAGCGGGACCCCGGACAACAGGACCGTTCCGCGGGTCGGGTCCATCAGCCGCGTCAGCAGCTTGGCGAAGGTCGTCTTGCCGCTGCCGGTCTCGCCGACGACGGCGACACGGGTGCGGGGGGCGATGTCGAGGGTGACCTCGTGCAGCACGTCGGGTCCGCCGGGGTAGGCGAAGCTGACGCCGGCGAAACCGACGCTGACCGGGCCGGGAGGCAGCGCGCGACCACCCTCCCCGGGGTCGGCGACGTCGCTCGGGGTGTCGAGGACGCCCAGGACGCGGCGCAGTCCGGCGACGGCATTCTGCGCCTCGTTGAGCACCTCGGTCGCGACCTGCACCGGCTGAACGAAAAGTGTGACGAGGAAAAGGAAGCCGACCAGCCGGCCGGTCGTGATCGAGCCGTCGACGCCCAACAGCACCCCGACGACGACGACGGCGCCGATCGCGACGGCAGCTGTCAGCTCGCCGGCGGAGAAGGTGACCGCGCTGATCTTCTGCGCCTGCGTCTGCGCTGCCCGAGTGGCGTCGACGGCGGCGTCGATCCGCTCAGCCGTCCGCCGTTGCACCGCGTAGGCACGGATGACCTGCGCGCCCACGACGGATTCGGCGACGGCGCCGAGCATCTGGCCGACCCGCTCCCGCACCACACGGTAGGCGCTGTGCAGCCGCTGCTGGAGCGAGCGCACCGCGAAGACCAGCGGCAGGAAGCAGGCGTAGACCACCAGAGTCAGCTGCCAGGACCACAGCAGCATCACGACGGTCGCGAGCAGCAGTTGGGCGGCCGAGACCAACACGAGCAGCCCGCCCCACTGCATGAAGGTGCTCATCGTGTCGACGTCGCTGGTGACCCGGGAGACCAGCGAGCCGCGGCGCTCGGCCGCCTGGTGCAGCACCGACAGGTCGTGCACGCGCCGGAAGGCGCGCACCCGCAACGAGGCCAGGCCGTTCTCGGCGGTCCGGTAGAGCCGCACGTTGGTGAGGTAGCTGGCGTAGGCGGTCACGGCGACAGCGACCGTCGCGAGCCCCACCGCGACACGCACCAGATCGAGGTCGGGCTGTCCCCCGGACAGCCCGTGGTCGATCGTCTGCTGGACCGCGACGGGCACGACGACCCGGCCGCCGGTCGCGACGAGTGCCAGGAGCAGCGTGACGGCCAGGCCCTCCCGGAACTCCGGGGTCAGCCGCAGCCCGTGGGCCAGTGTGGCGAACGAGCCGCGCTGTGCGGTGCGGCTGTCGACGCTGCCGGGCCCGGGTGCGGCGGTGCCACTGCCGGGCCCGGCGGCAGCGGTGACCGTCATGCCCGCACCTCGTCGGCATCCGGCGTGTCGGCCTGCCGCTGCGCCTCCACCCGCTCGTAGGCGTGCACCAGGTCCTGGTAGCCCGCCGACGTACGCAGCAGCTGCTCGTGCGTGCCGCGACCGGCGACCCGGCCGTCCGCCACGAAGACGACCTCGTCGGCCAGCGCGATCGTCGCCGTGCGGTAGGCCACGACGACGACGGTGCTGGGCGGGCCGGAGTCGTCCTGCCCGAGCCTCCGCAGCCCGGCCAGGATCCGCTGCTCCACGGTCGGGTCGACGCTGCTGGTCGCGTCGTCGAGGACCAGCAGCCGCGGCCTTCGCACGACGGCCCGGGCGAGCGCGAGGCGCTGACGCTGACCCCCGGACAGCGTGGTGCCGCGCTCGCCGACGACGGTGTCCAGCGCCTGTGGCAGCGCGGCGACGAATCCGTCCCCCTGCGCCAGCCGGAGGGCCGCCCACACGTCCTCGTCCGGCAGCGCCGCGCCCAGCGTGATGTTGCCGCGGACCGTGTCGTCGAACAGGAAGGTCGACTGCGGTACGAGCGCGGCGACGCGGGCCAGCGCCCCCGGGGCCAGCTCGCGCACGTCGAGATCGTCGTACGCGACCGTGCCGCCGTCCGGGTCGAGCAGCCGGACCAGAACCGAGGCCAGGGTGGACTTGCCCGAGCCGGTCGCACCGACGAGCGCGACGGTACGGCCCGGCCGGACGTCGAAGGCGATCTCGCGCAGCACCGCGGCCTCGCCGTAGGAGAAGGTCACCGCCTCGACGGTGAGCCCGGCCGGGCCGCCGCCGGGCAGGACCCGGGCGCCGTGCTCCTGCCGGCCCGTGGCGGTCAGGACACGCTGCACGCGGTCCCAGCCGACGACGCTGCGGGGCAGCTCGTTGAGCACCCAGCCGATGGCCCGTACGGGAAAGGCCAACAGCGTGAACAGGTAGGCGACCCGGACCAGCTCTCCGGCGGACAGGTCGCCGCTGCCGACGCGGCTGGTGCCTGCGAGCAACACGGCGAGCACGCCGAGGGCGGGCAGTGCCTCCAGGACGGGGTCGAACAGCCCGCGCACCCGGCCCACGGCGGTCATCGTGTCCCGCAGCTCCAGCGACGTCGCGCGGAAGCGGGCGGTCTCCTCGTTCTCCCGGCCGAGCGTCTTGACGACCAGCGCGCCGTCGAACGACTCGTGGGCGATGCCGCTGACCTCGCCGCGCAGCTGCTGCGCACGGGTCATCAGCGGTGTCATCCGGCGTGCGTAGACGACGGTCAGGACGGCGATCGAGGGAAAGACCACGGAGCCGACCAGCGCGAGCACCGGGTCGGTGCCGAAGAGCAGAGCCAGCGTTGCGACGAGCATGACCAGCACACCGACCGCGAAGGGGAAAGGGGCAATCGGGTGCCAGGTCGCCTCGACGTCGCTGTTGGCGTTCGACAGCAGCTCACCGGTCGGGTGCTCGGCGTGCCAGGACAGCGGCAGCTCGAGGTAGCGGCGGGTGACCCGGCGGCGGTAGGCGGCCATCAGCCGGTACTGCATGATCCCCGCACCGAGCCGGCGGGCGATGATGCCCACCACCTTCAGCACGGCCACCAGCATGATCGCGAGGAACGAGATCGCGAGAGCGGCGACCGCGACCCGGCCGTCCTGGATGCTCGGGACGATGACCCGCTCGGTGATGGCACCGAAGACGTAGGCCTGCGCGATCGTCGTGAACGCGAACAGTGCGCTGCCGACCGTGGAGATCGCGAAGATCCGCGGCTCCTCCTTGACGGCCTGCCACAGCACCCACAGCCCGCGCCGGATGACCGCTGCGGGCATCGGTGCAGGCGCCGCAGTCACGACGTGAGGAGCGCCTGCGGCGCCCACACGATTCCCCGGCGGGGCGTTCCCCCTGTCACACGCGGACCGGGTGCCCCCGCTCGCGCAGCTCGTGCTTGACCTGGCCGATCGTGAGCTGTCCGAAGTGGAAGACGCTCGCGGCCAGCAAAGCGTCGGCCCCCGCGTCGCAGGCCGGTGCGAAGTCCGCGAGCCGGCCGGCTCCCCCGCTGGCGATCACTGGGACGCTGACCCTGCTGCGCACGGCCCGCAGCAGCTCGAGGTCGTAGCCGGCGCGGGTCCCGTCGGCGTCCATCGAGTTGAGCAGCACCTCGCCGATACCGAGCTCCTGGGCCCGTTGCACCCACTCGACCGCGTCGATCCCGGTGCCGCGCCGGCCACCGTGGGTGGTGACCTCGAAGCCGCTGGGCGTCGCCCCGGGGCCGGCCCGGCGGGCGTCGACCGACAGCACGAGGACCTGGTTGCCGAAGCGCTCGGCGATCTCGCGCAGCAACTCCGGTCGGGCGACCGCGGCGGTGTTGACGCCGACCTTGTCCGCGCCGGCCCGCAGCAGCCGGTCGACGTCGTCGGCCGAGCGCACCCCGCCGCCGACGGTGAGCGGGATGAAGACCTGCTCGGCGGTCCGGCGCACCACGTCGTACGTCGTCTCGCGGCTGCCGCTACTCGCCGTGATGTCGAGGAAGACCAGCTCGTCGGCGCCCTCGGCGTCATAGACGCGGGCCATCTCGACCGGGTCGCCGGCGTCCCGGAGCTGTGCGAAGTTGACGCCCTTGACGACCCGGCCGGCGTCCACGTCGAGGCAGGGGATGACCCGGACGGCGAGGCTCACGGACCGCGACGCTACCCGGGTCGGCGGGCCCCGGTCAGCTGGTGTGGTGGACCTCCTGCAGCCGGTAGACCGGCGTGGGGATGTTCTCCTGCCGGGCCTTGAGCTGCAGGGCGAGGTAGAGCGAGTAGTGCCGGGACTGGTGCAGGTTGCCGCCGTGGAACCACAGGCCCTCCTGCTGGGTCGGCTTCCACATGTTGCGCTGCTCGCCCTCCCATGGCCCGGGATCCTTGGTGGTGTCCGACCCCAGGCCCCACACCTTGCCGACCTTGTCTGCGACCTCACGGCTGATCAGATCGGCGGCCCAGCCGTTCATCGAGCCGTAGCCGGTGGCGTACACGACGAGGTCGGCCGGCAGCTCGGTGCCGTCCTCGAGGACCACCGCGGACCGGGTCAGCTCGCGCACCGCGCCCTTGGCCAGCCGGATGCGGCCGTCGGCGACCAGGTCCGAGGCTCCCACGTCGATGTAGTAGCCGGAGCCGCGACGCAGGTACTTCATGAACAGGCCGGAGTCGTCGTCGCCGTAGTCCAGGTCGAAGCCGGCCTTCTCCAGCCGCGCGTAGAACTCGGCGTCGCGTTCGCGGATCGCGTCGTACACCGGGATCTGGAACTCGTGCAGAATTCGGTAGGGCAGCGAGGCGAAGATCATGTCTGCCTTGTGCGTCGTCATGCCCGCGGCAACGGCCTGCTCGGAGTAGAGATCCTTCAGGGCGATCTCCATCAGCGAGTCCGACCGCACGACATGCGTGGAGGACCGCTGCACCATCGTCACGTCCGCGCCGCCCTCCCACAGCGCGGCACAGATGTCGTGCGCGGAGTTGTTCGACCCGAGGACGACGGCCTTCTTGCCGCGGTAGGCGTCCGGCCCGGGGTGGTCGGAGGAGTGGTGCTGCTCGCCGGCGAAGACGTCCTGCCCCGGAAGCACCGGGACGTTCGGCTTCCCGGACATGCCGGTCGCGAGCACCAGCTGCTCCGGACGCAGGACGAGCTGCTCGCCGTCCCGCTCGACGAGGACCTCCCACTCCCCCGCGGTCTCGTCGTAGCGCGCGCTGCGGCAGGTCGTGGAGCTCCAGTAGTTGATCTCCATGACCTTCGTGTACATCTCGAGCCAGTCGCCGATCTTGTCCTTCGGCGAGAACACCGGCCAGTTCTTCGGGAAGTCGAGGTAGGGCAGGTGGTCGTACCAGACCGGATCGTGCAGGCAGAGCGACTTGTAGCGCGAGCGCCACTGGTCCCCGGGCCGTTCGTGCCGGTCGAGCACGACGTGCGACACCCCGAGCTGACGCAGCCGGGCACCGAGGGCAATGCCGCCCTGCCCGCCGCCGACCACCACGACGTACGGCTGACGGGTGCGCCCCAGCTCCGCGGCCTCGGCCTGCCGGGCCTCGAGCCAGGTGATCCGGTCGGGGTTCGCCCCGTGCTCCGCCCCCCTCGGCCGCCGCTCGCTCATCGGCTCCTCGTGACCCTCGAGCTCGTAGAGCGACGTCAGCAGGGTCCACGCCCCCTCGTCGCCCTTGAGCCGGAGCAGCCCGTGGCCCCGACCGGCCGCCGTCCGGAACCCGATCCAGGCCGTCGTGACCCCGTCGGCCTCCTCCGGCGGCTCGGTCACGCAGAAGCCGCGGGGATCGGTGCCGTCGAGGGTGGCCCGCAGCAGGTCGGCGATGCCGTCCCGGTTCTCGACCGTGGTGATGTTCCAGGTGAAGGAGACCAGGTCGCGCCAGAAGCTGGTGGTCGCGAACATCGCCGCGGCGCGCTCCACGTCGCGCGCGACCAGCGCCTGCTCGAAGTCGGTGAGCCAACGGGTGACGCGCTGCTCAGCGGAGGTGGTCGACGGGCTGTCCAGGACGGCGGTCATCGGATCTCCTGCGGGCTCGGGAGGTGCGG
>JBBDWV010000006.1 GCA_040902655.1 Mycobacteriales bacterium | reverse complement strand
GGGGAAAGGGGAAACAGGCCGCCACGGCGGTACTGCGCCCCGGACTACCAATGTCGCAGACGCCCCGCGTGACGAAGGCCGTGATCCCCGCCGCTGGACTCGGCACCCGGTTCCTGCCCGCGACGAAATCCTCCCCCAAGGAGATGCTGCCGGTCGTCGACAAGCCGGCCATCCAGTACGTCGTCGAGGAGGCCGTCCGGGCGGGGCTGGACGACGTCCTCATGGTCACCGGCCGCAACAAGCGCCCGTTGGAGGACCACTTCGACCGGGCAGTCGAGCTCGAGCTGGCGCTCGAGGACAAGGGGGACAAGGAGCGGCTCGCGGCCATCCGGCACACCAACGAGCTGGCGACCGTCCACTACGTCCGGCAGGGCGACGCCAAGGGGCTCGGTCACGCGGTGCTCGCCGCGGCGCAGCACGTCGGGCGCGAGCCGTTCGCGGTGCTGCTGGGCGACGACCTGATCGACGCGCGTGACCACCTGCTCGAGCAGATGATCGAGGTGCAGGCCCGCAAGGGCGGCAGCGTGCTGGCCCTGATGGAGGTGCCGAAGGAGTCCATCAGCCTGTACGGCTGCGCCGCCGTCGACGGGGCGGGCGATGTCGTGCGGATCACCGGTCTGGTGGAGAAGCCGCCGGTCGCCGAGGCCCCCAGCAACCTGGCCGTCATCGGGCGGTACGTCCTCGCGCCGAACGTCTTCGAGGTCCTGCGCCGGATCCCGCCCGGCCGCGGCGGGGAGTACCAGCTCACCGACGCGGTGCAGGAGCTGGTCGCGAGCGAACCGGTGCACGGCGTCGTCTTCCGCGGTCGGCGCTACGACACCGGCGACCGGCTGGACTACCTCAAGGCGGTGGTCCAGCTCGCGGCCGAGCGCGACGACCTGGGTCCGCCGCTGGTCAGCTGGCTGCGGGAGTGGCTGGAGCGCCGCCCGTGATCACGGTCGCGCAGCACCTCACCCGGGTGCTGGACGTCGTCCAGCCGCTGGCCCCCCTGCAGCTCGGGCTGATGGACGCCCACGGCTGCGTGCTGACCGAGGACGTCGTCGCTCCCGCGCCCCTGCCGGCCTTCGACAACAGCTCCATGGACGGCTACGCGGTGCGGGTGGCCGACGTCGCCGGCGCCCGGGAGGGCGCGCCGGTGGTGCTGCCGGTCACCGGTGACGTCGCGGCCGGGCCGGCCTCGCCGCTGCGGGTCCAGCCGGGCGTCTGCGTGCGGATCATGACCGGCGCGATGATGCCGGCCGGCGCCGACGCCGTCGTGCCGGTCGAGTGGACCGACGGCGGCGTCGCGTCCGTGACGATCTCGCGCGCCCCCGGGGTGGGGGCCCACGTCCGGCGTGTCGGCGAGGACGTCGCCGAGGGCGAGACGGTCCTCGAGGCCGGCGGGCACCTGGGTGCGGTGCAGGTCGGGCTCGCGGCGGCGGTCGGCCGCTCGCGCGTGCTCGTCCGTCCCCGTCCCCGGGTCGTCGTCGTCTCCACCGGCAGCGAGCTCACCGAGGCCGGCGCGCCGCTCGCGCCCGGCCGTATCTACGACAGCAACAGCCTCGCGCTGACCGCTGCGGCCCACGAGGCCGGCGCCATCGCGTACCGCGTCGGGATCGTGCCCGACGACCCGCGCCGGCTGGCCGCGACCCTGGAGGACCAACTGGTGCGGGCCGACCTGCTGGTCACCAGCGGCGGCGTGTCGGTCGGGGCGTACGACGTCGTCAAGGAGGTGCTGTCCCGGCTCGGCACCGTCGCCTTCGACAAGGTGGCCATGCAGCCCGGGATGCCGCAGGGTTTCGGCACGATCGGGCCGGACTCCACGCCGGTGTTCGGCCTGCCGGGCAATCCGGTCAGCGCCCTGGTCTCCTTCGAGGCGTTCGTGCGGCCGGCGCTGCGCAAGATGCTCGGCGCCGCGCCGATCGAGCGGCCGCGCGTGCGCGCCGTCGCGACCAAGGTGCTGACCTCCCCGCCCGGCAAGCGGTCGTTCCTGCGGGTCTGGCTCGAGGTGAAGAAGGGCGCGTACGTCGTCACGCCGGTCAGCGGCGCCGGGTCGCACCTGCTGGCCGGTCTCTCGCGCGCCAACGCGCTGGCCGTGGTGCCCGAGGACGTGGAGAAGGTGGCCTCCGGTGAGGCGGTGGACGTGCTGGTGCTCGAGCGCCGCGGCCGATGACCGGGTTCACCCACCTCGACGACGCCGGGGCCGCGCGGATGGTCGACGTCGGCGACAAGGCGGTGACCGCCCGCAGCGCCACCGCCACCGGCCGGGTCGACCTGTCGGCCGAGTGCGTCGCGCTGCTCCGGGGTGAGGGGGTCCCGAAGGGTGATGCCCTGGCCGTCGCCCGGGTGGCCGGGATCCTGGGAGCCAAGCGGACGCCCGACCTGGTGCCGCTGTGCCACCCGATCGGGCTGTCCGGGGTCACCGTGGACCTGGTGGTCGACGACGCCGGCGTGGCGGTGACGGCGACCGCGCGCACGGCCGACCGCACCGGGGTGGAGATGGAGGCGCTGACCGCCGTCACGGTCGCCTGCCTGACCGTGGTCGACATGACCAAGGCGGTCGACCCCCGCGCGGTCATCGGCGCCGTCCGGGTCGAGAACAAGACCGGCGGGAAGACGGGGGACTGGACCCGGTGAGCGCCGTCCCGGTCCGGGGGCGGGCGCAGGTCGTCACCGTCTCGGACCGCTCGTTCCGGGGCGAGCGGCCGGACACCTCCGGCCCGCTGCTGGCCGGTCTGCTGCGCGAGCTCGGCCTCGAGGTCGGCGAGCCGGTGGTGGTCCCCGACGAGGTGCCCGCCGTGCAGGTCGCCCTGCGCGCCGCCGCCCCGGCGTACGACCTGGTGGTGACGACCGGCGGGACCGGGCTGACGCCGCGCGACGTCACGCCGGAGGCGACCCGGCCGCTGCTCGACCGTGAGGCGCCGGGGCTGTCGGAGGCGCTGCGGTCCCGCAACGCGGCCGCTGTCCCGCTGGCCATCCTGTCCCGCGGCGTCGCCGGGACGATCGGCTCGGCGCTGGTGGTCAACCTGCCCGGCTCGACCGGTGGCGTGCGGGACGGTGTGGCGGTGCTCGCCCCGGTGCTCGGGCACGCCCTCGCGCAGCTGCGCGGTGGCGGCGACCACGGATGAGCCCGCCCGGCTGGCCGGCGCGCCTCGCGCACGGCGAGGTGCAGGTCCGGCCGCTGCAGGCCCGTGACGCCGGCGCCTGGTCGGAGGTACGGATCCGCAACGAGGGCTGGCTCGCGCGCTGGGAGGGCCGCCCCGCGGACGCGGCTCCGGCGAGCTGGCGCGACCGGCACAGCCCGGTGGTGTTCGCGGCACTGCTGCGCAGCACCCGCCGCGAGGCGCGGGCCGGCCGGATGCTGCCCTTCGCGGTGGAGGTCGGCGGCCGGCTGGCCGGCCAGGTGACCGTGGCGCACGTCGTCCGGGGCGCCCTGGACGGGGCATCGGTCGGGTACTGGGTCGACCAGCGGGTCGCCGGCCGCGGCGTCCTGCCCACGGCACTCGCGCTGGTGCTGGACCACTGCTTCGGCCCGGTCGGGCTGCACCGCATCGAGGCGGACGTGCGGCCGGAGAACACCGCGTCACGGCGGGTCGTCGAGAAGCTCGGCTTCCGGGAGGAAGGCCTGCACCTGCGCCTGCTGTTCATCGACGAGCAGTGGCGCGACCACGTCTGCTACGCGCTGCTTCGCGACGAGGTGCAGGGCGGCGTGCTGGCCGGCTACCTCGACAGGAGCCCTTGACGCGGCCGGAAAGTCGTGGCAATGCCCCCGGCGCGGCGGCGCGACCGGCGATGTCCTGATCACTACGGTCGGGCGCCGTGGGCAGCGGTCTGATCCTCCTCGTCATCGTCGGTGCCTGGCTCGTCGTGCTCGTCCCCATGGCGCTGCGCTCGTACGACGGCAGCGGCTCGGCCGGGACCGTGGACAAATTCCACGACGCGATGCGGGTGCTGGCCCGCCGGGACACCGGCGCGTCCGCGGGCGAGGGGGCCGACGATCCGTCGCCGAGGCCTCCGGGCGGCGGCTCACCGGCGCCCGTGCCGCCGCGGAACCGCGCCGATCCGGCGGCTTCGCCGGTCGTGCGGCCGGTCCGCGCCGCCGCCGCCGCCCGCCGCCGCCGGTTGCTCGTCGCGTTGCTGGTCCTGTCGGTGGCCACCCTGATCGGGGGCCTGCTCGGCCCGCTGTGGCTGCTCGCGCCGCACCTGCTCCTCGACCTGCTCCTCGGCGCTCTGCTCGTCCACCTGCGCCGGGCGGCGCTCGCCCGCGCCGAACGTGACTGGCGGGTCGCGATGCAGGCACGACCTGTGGCGCGCCCGGCGGCGCAACCGGCGGGGCAACCGCTCGCGCGGCCCGCGGCGCCACCGGTGGCGCGGCCCGCGTACGTCGCCGGTGTCCTGGACCGGATGCCGTCGCGTGCGGTCCTGCTCGGCCTGCCGGCGGGGGTGCTGCGGCGCGAGCTGCCGGCACCAGCGGCTGCCGCCCGGCCCGCCCACGTCGCGGCTCCGGCTTCCCGGGGCGTTCCCCCTGCCGGCCGGGACGAGGACCTGGGCGCTGGTCCGCGCGTCCGCGGTGCGCAGGGCGCGCCGTGGTCGCCGGTGCCGGTCCCGGCTCCGATCTACCTCAGCGCCCCGACCGCGCGCCGGGCAGCCTCCGGGTCGACCTCGCGTGCCGACGCCGGCCGGCTGGCCGACGCCGAGCGCGACCTCGGCATCGTCGACGGCGGCCCGGCGCTGGACGAGATCCTCGACCGCCGCCGCGCCGTCAACGACTGAAGCCGGCCGGAACACCGGCCCCTGCTAGCCTCTCGCCCGCGGGGCTGTGGCGCAGTCCGGTAGCGCACCTCGTTCGCATCGAGGGGGTCAGGGGTTCGAATCCCCTCAGCTCCACCCGCAGACGAAAGCCCCGTTCCTCCCTTGGGAGCGGGGCTCTCGTACGACTCAGATCCAGCTGGAGAACCACATCCGGCTGCGCCAGGCTCCGTACGGCAGCGTCTGCGCGGCCAGCACCGGGTAGAGGTAGGCGAAGTTGACCACCACCACCGCCAGGTAGACGCCGGCCCCCAGGATGGCGGCGGTGCGCCGGCGGGCGGACGCGCGGGCGCGGCTGCCGACCAGCGCACCGGCGATCAGCGCCAGGCCCAGGCACATGAACGGCACCGCCGGCAGCGCGTAGAACTGGAACATCGTCCGGCCGTCGAGGTCGTCGCGGACCCAGGGCAGGATCGCCGTCAGGACCATGACGAGTACCGCCGCGGGCCGCCAGTCACGCCGGGCGAGCCACAGCCACAGCAGCGCGAACAGCGCCGGGATCATGATCCACCAGATCGCCGGCGTACCGATCGCCAGCACCTCCCGGGAGCAGCTCTCGACCTCGCAGCCGTAGTCGCCGGCGCCCACGTTCTGGGGGTAGTAGTAGGACACCGGGCGGGCGAGCAGCAGCCAGCCGGCCGGATGCGACTGGTAGGGGTGCTTCTGCCGCAGGTCGTCGTGGAAGGTGAACTGCGCCACGTGGTAGTGCCACCAGGAACGCAGCCCGTCCGGCACGAGTCCCACCAGCCCGCCGGCCTCGTGGGTGTCGGCCCAGTGCCGGTCCCACGCCAGCTGGTCGGCCGCACTGCTGGCGAACCAGCCGAACCACGACAGCACGTAGAGCGCCGCGGGCAGCACCACCAGCGTGGCCAGCAGCAGCGCGCCGGAGCGCACCACCGTGGCGCGCACGGGAGCTCGCACCCCTGCGGTGCGGCGCGCGCCGACCTCCCAGGCGAAGGCCAGCAGCACCAGGACCACGACGTAGTACAGGCCGCTCCACTTCGTCGCGACGGCGGCGCCGAGGCAGACGCCGGCCGCCAGCCGCCACGGCCGCCAGCCCAGGCGCGGCCCCCAGCCGGTCAGCTCCTCGCCGTCGGTCACCGCGAGCCGCCGGCGTACGGCGTCCCGGTCGGCGACCAGGCAGGCGAAGGCGCCGAGGACCCAGGCGGCCAGGAAGATGTCGAGCATCGCGACCCGGCTCTGCACGAAGTGCAGCCCGTCCAGCGCGAGCAGCAGGCCGGCGAAGCAGCCGAGGACGATCGAGCCGGTCATCCTGCGGGTGACCCGCACCAGCACGACGACCATGATCGTGCCGGCCACGGCGGCGGCGACCCGCCAACCGAATTCGTGTACGCCGAACAGCCGCATGCCCAGGCCGATGGCCCACTTGCCGAGCGGCGGATGAACGATGAAGCCGGGCTGACCGTTCGGGGTGCAGCCGGCCTGGATCGTCTGGTCGTCGTCGGTGTTGCCCTCGGTGCCGGCCTCCACGCCGTACCGCAGCAGGTTCTGGGCGTCGCAGACGTAGTAGATCTCGTCGAAGATGCGACCGCGCGGGATGTCCAGGCGCACCAGGCGGAGCAGCCCGGCGAGCAGACCCACGGCGAGCGCGGGCAGCCAGCCGCCACGACCGCTCGTCGGCGGGAGGATGCGCGCGCGCCAGGCGCTCGAGGGGGAGGGAACTGCGGCCCCGGCTGCGGCCCCTTCTGCGGCCTGAGCTCGCTGCGCCGTCGCGGTCATGGCGCCACCCTAGGGAACCGGCCGGGCGTGGGGGGAGACTGCAGCCGTGCCCCTCGTCCTCGCCGGAGCCCCGATCGGGCAGGCGGCGGACGCGAGTCCGCGGCTGGCCGCCGCGCTGGCCGCTGCCGAGCTGGTGGCCGCGGAGGACACCCGGCGGCTGCACCGGCTCTGCGCCGATCTCGGCGTGCTGCTCACCGCCCGGGTCGTCAGCTACTTCGAGGGCAACGAGGTGCAGCGGAGCTCCCAGCTGCTGGAGGCGCTGCGGGCCGGCTCGCGGGTGGTGCTGGTCACCGACGCCGGGATGCCGACGGTCTCCGACCCGGGCTACCGGCTGGTGGCCGCCGCGGCGGCGGAGGGCCTGCCGGTGACCTGCGTCCCCGGCCCGTCGGCGGTGACGACGGCGCTCGCGGTCAGCGGCCTGCCGACCGACCGCTTCTGCTTCGAGGGCTTCCTGCCCCGCAAGGGCGGTGAGCGACGGGCCCGGCTGGCCGCGCTCCAGGCGGAGCCGCGGACCTGCGTGTTGTTCGAGGCGCCGCACCGGCTGGCGGCGGCCCTGGCGGACATGGCGGCCGTGCTCGGGCCCAGCCGCCGGGCCGTGGTCTGCCGCGAGCTGACCAAGACCTACGAGGAGGTCGTCCGCGGCACCCTGCCCGAGCTGGTGGCCTGGGCGTCGGGTGGCGTGCGGGGCGAGGTGACGCTCGTCCTGGAGGGCGCGGCGGAGCGGCTGGTCGAGCTGGCGCCGGCGGAGCTCGTCCGGCTGGTCGGCGTGCGCGAGGCGGCCGGCCTCACCCGCAAGGAGGCGCTGGCCGCCGTCGCCGCCGAGACCGGCCTGCCCAGACGGGACGTCTACGACGCGGTGGTCGCCGCCAAGCACGCCGCCCCCTCCTGACCGGTTGCGTCCTGCTGCCCCTCGCCTGCACCTGTCCGCAGCGCAGGACGCAACGCTGGTGTGGCCCGTCACTAGGCTGCCCCGCATGTTGCGTCCTGCAAGCTGGATCAGGCCAGCGGGTGTGAGTCCCGCCTGGGTA
>JBBDWV010000005.1:131809-194378 GCA_040902655.1 Mycobacteriales bacterium | reverse complement strand
CCAGGGGCCCCGCCCCGGGCCGCAGGGCGTGGCGCCGGACCTGCGGCAGGTCCGCCTCCTTGAGCAGGCGCGCGAAGAGCCGGGAGACCTGGTCGGGCACGAGTGCGGTGCCGTCCTCGGCCGTGAAGACCAGGCTGGTGTCGGTCCAGGCTGCGCCCCACTGCAGCCGCTCCTCGAGCTGCCGGATCCGGTGCAGCCGCAGCACGTCGACGGTCGCGGCGTCCAGGGCGACGGTGCGCTCGCCGCTCTCGCTCTTGGGCTCACCGGCCTCGATGTGCGCGCCGAGCTGGAGGATCTGCCGGCTGACGGTGATGGTCGCCTGCTCGAGGTCGACCTCGGTCCAGCGCAGACCGATGGCCTCACCGCGGCGCAGGCCCCGGAAGGCGATGAGGTGCAGCAGGGCGTAGAGCCGATGCGGCTGGGCGTGGTCGAGGAAAGCCCCGGTCTGTGCCGGGAGCCAGACCGCGACCTTGGGTCGCTCGCCGGTGGCTCGCCAGTGCGCTTCGCGCTGCTCGGTCCACACGACGGCCTTGGGTCGCCGGCCGGTGTCGAGCTCGACGTAGCTGGCGGGGTTGAGGGGCAGGAGCCGCCGCTTGACGGCGGTGTTCAGCGCCGACATCAACGTGGTGTGGATCCGGCGCAGCCGGGCTGCGGTGAGCGGCTGGGTCGGTCGTGACCGCTGCCGTGCGGCAAGCATGGCCTTCATCTCCGGGCTGGGGGCGCGACCGGTGCTGGTGCCGAGGCTGCGGATCGCGGTGTACATCCGCTCGATGTCGACCGCGTCGAGCTGATCGAGCCGCAGATGGCCCAGCGCTGGGGTGAGGTAGAGCCGGATGTGCTCGGCATAGGTACGGCGGGTGCTCGCGCGCAGCTTGGCCTTGCCGGCGAGCCAGTCGTCGAGGTAGACGCCGACCGTCTGCCGGCCCGCGTCGACGTGCGTGCGCTTCTGGACCCGGTCGAGCAGGTCGACCAGCGCAGCCTGGGCGTCGCGCTGGCTGGTGAAGCCGCCCTGGCGCTGACGTCGGCGACCACCGGGCCCGGCTGCGAGCTCGGCCTGGTAGTACCAGGTGCCGTGGCTGCGGCCGCTCAGCTTGGGGCAGTCGGCACCCAGCGGCTTGCCGCCGGCGTCGGTGCAGCCGCACCGCTTGTACGTCGAACCCTTCACTGGCCGGTCCTCTCGCTTGTCAGGTTCTACCGCTCGACGGCGACCCGCGTCTGCACGTCGGGGCCGACTGTGGACAGGCTGAGCAGCTCGCGGAGCGCGGCCGTCGGCACCCGGATGCGGCTGCCGAGGCGCAGGACCGGGGTCGGCCAGCGACCGGTACGTACCAGCTCGTAGGCGGTGGTCCGGCCGATGCCGAGGACCGCCGCCGCGGTCACCAGATCCACCACTACCGGCAGCTGGCGCAGGTCGTCCTCATCCACCGCAAGGCCGTCCCGGCACCAGTACATGCACCTGCTGGCTGATCATGCAGCTCTGACCGGCGACCTCGCCGAGCACAGCCTGGGCAGGTCGCGGGGCGGACACGACCGCGAGGCAGGTGATGTGGCGCAGCGCAGACGCAGCGTGCGACGGAAGCAGGAGCTGCTCCGGGTCGATGGCGTCCCTGAAGACGACCGTGGTCGGCTCGCCTGAAGCGAGCGCCGTCGTGAGCGGTCGGAGCTGCTCCTGGCGTTCGTCACGGCCACGACTGAAGTCCACGCCTCGGGCGAAGCCGGCACTTGCTGAGGCGGTTACGGGCAGCACTGCCAACGAGTCGACGTCGACGACGTTCATGATCACCTCCGGACCGATGCGGGCGCACAGGGGCACGATGGCGACGCCCGTTGCCGGATTGCTTGCCACCCGGGCGGTGCTGGGACCGGGCGCCCTGCTGACGTCGTGCCGGCCGTGAATTTGATGCGTGTTGGCCGCACGGCCTTGGCCTCGCCACCAACCTCCTATTGGACGTTGGGATTCAGCCGCGTGCCGACCCGCGGCAACAGGCGCGGCAACTGACCGCGGCCCATGGCTGGTTCATGTTCGGCCGGGACAACGCGGAGGCCAGTGCAAGGGTCCGCTCATGCTTGACCGGATGTGGCCGGGTCGGCGGAGCGCGTTCGGCGAACTGGATCGCCGTCGTCGGGTGCCTGACGCCCCCGCCTCCGGACGGTCTGGGGGCCTTGCCGCCTCAGGACCTCCAGGACCGGGTTGGCGACCGGAACGCTACGTCGGGTATTCGAGCGGGTGTTCCATGCGGAAGTAGGCGACCGCAGAGTCTGCCCGTTTCTGTCGGTGCTCGTGCGTACCGTGCGACGCATGAGTGGATGCACAGCACCAAGGCAGGGACACCGCACGGCCAGCGGACGCGCGAACTGCCCCGTGTGCCGCTACGGCGGGAGCTACAGGTCGTCGTACCGGACGCCGTCGGACTCGCCTCCCGTGGTCCGGTACCCGAGCAGTGGTGGTGGGTCCTCCGGCGGCGGTTCGTCCAGTGGAGGTGCGGGCGGCGGCGGGGGGACGTCACGTCGCTTGCGTGGCGGGGGCTCCGTCTCGTACACCGCCACCGAGTGGCGCACGATGGAACCCATCGCCCGGAACGCCGAGGTGGTGGCCCAGGCCCATCCCGAGCGCCGCGACCTGTTCCTCTGCCACGCATGGGACGACAGGGAGGGTGCCGCTAAGGATCTGTGTGACCTGCTCCTGTCCCACGGCGCGACGGTGTGGTTCAGCGAGTACGACGTCGGCCTCGGGAAGTCGCTGCTCCAGGAGATCGACCGGGGCCTGGCGACCTCACGGGTCGGCATCGTGCTGGTCACCCCTGCGCTGCTTGAGACGCTCAAGTCGGCGACGGGCATCGCAGGCAAGGAACTGTCGGCGCTGCTCGCTACTGACCGGGTGATCCCTGTCGCCCACAACACGGACTTCGACGCCCTTCGAGACGTCAGCCCTTTGCTCGCCGCGCGGTCCGGACTGACCGTTGGGGCGAACCTGTCCCTGGACGACGTCGCCGAGAAGGTCGCAGCCGCTGCGGCCGCTGAGACGGCGACCGCCGTGCGCCTCTAGGAAAGAGTCTCCACCGGCGGCTCGACCATGGACAGGTACAGCCGCCACATCCGGTCGTCCAGGTCGATGATGCTTGCCAGCACGCGCTCTAGCGCAGGCTGCGTTCCGGGATCTTCGAGGTAGACGCGGGACCCGCTGCGGGGATTCTCGTAGTGCCAGTAGACGGCTCGTCGGGCGACTCGTGCCACCCAGTGGCGACATGCACGATCTGGTTGCGCGACTCCCAAGCCTGCTTGGTGAGTTCCTTCGCCAGAGCATCGAACTCGCGCGACAGTCCCTTGGCGGCATCAAGCAGCGTGCGCAGTCGCCCCGAGGAACTGATCCAGAAGCCGAGTTCCCCACCCTGTGTCTCCGCCCACCCAAGCAGGTCTGGGCGGCGCGAGCCGCAGTCCGCTCCAAGCCGCCGGTCGCAACCGCCACCCGGCCGACGAGCGGGAAGTACCACTCCGGCGGCTCGCCGATGTACGCGTCGATGGCGAAGTCGTGGTCGCTGGGGAGATCGACGAACGGATCGCCCCAGTCAACCGGCGGGTCGGGCATCTCATCGATCACGCCCCGAGGCTAGAGGCGTCGACGGGGTGAGACAGCCTGGTCCGGTAACTCGCGGTCACCGCTGTTGCCCGAGCCCTTTCCACGTCGGCCCGGCCCGCCCACCGCGCACACGAGTCAGGTGCTTCGCGACCCGATGACGAGGCGCAAGCCGTTGGGCGCTCGAGACAACCGGTTTGTCGGTGCTCGGTGCCATCCTCGCGGGTGACATGGAAGGAGGTGAACAGCATGAGCAAGCCGTCGAAGTCCGCCCTCTCGAAGGCTGGCAGCACCCTGTCGTCCAGCTCCTCGACCAAGGCGGCCAAGAGCAAGGCCGGCTCGACGCTCGGCAGGGGCTGAGCGAACAGCCTGATGCCCCGCCCCGTCCGTTGGGTGCGGGGCATCGCTCTGTCCGGGGCAGGGCGGGCCAGAAGACGTCCTCATCTGCCGCGACGGGAGCGGCCATCGCCGGTGCGGGGTCGGGGGACGGCGGCCGTCCCGCCAGCAAAAGTCCAGCAATGCAGGCTGGCTAAGCTCGCACCCTGGCGGGTGCGATCACCTGGCGGCACACCACGAGGAACGGCACTTCTTGTCGTGTCGAGCGAACCTCGCTCACACTTGTCAGATGCGACGGTTCCTGCTGATGCTCGCCCTCACCGGACTCGGCTTCTCCGGCGTGGCTGTCGCGGACGTGAGCGAGCCTGACGAGGGACCTGTGGCGAACTGCGGGCGGGAGCGGACGAGCGGGCAGGGCAGCAACTTCGCCTGCTTCCCTTGGCTCAACCCCTACTCGCGGTAGCGGCACTTCCTGCGGCGCCTACCCGGGCTGCGCGAGCCTCTGGGTCGCGGCTGCGTCGAAGCGAAAGAGCCAAGCCCGTCCGTCCCACTCGGCCGTGATTGCGTCTTCCACCGGCTGCCCCTTGACGCTGCGCACGGGGGTACCCGTGGGCAGGAATGCGGCCTCTGCGTGCCGTGGTGTGTGCTCCACGGGTGTCCTGGAACTAGCCCGGGTGCACTCAACGGCGCCCAGTTGCTGGCCCGGCTCGAAGCCCGTTTGGGGCTCGAACTTGGCGGCGTACATCCGGTCGTTCCAGCGGACGTAGTGCGTCCAGTCGATGGCCGCGTCCGGAGGCGCGTCCAGTTCCTGCTCGCCGCATGACGGCAGCCCCCGAGGCTCACCGCCGGCAGTAGCCGTGCCGTTGCCGGAGCCACAGCCAGCCACCAGTAGCAGTGTGCAGGCCGCTGCCAGCGCGCCAGCGAGTCTTCTCATGCACATGGGACGCAGCATCACTCGCAGTCGTTCCAAGCAAGCGGTGATCCCGGCTCTCGGCTGCTGCGTAACCGCGTTTCCGCTGCCGGGCGCCGCGAGCAAGACCCGCGCTTCTGCTCGGTTCCTAGGGGCACCCATCCGTCAGCCGACGCGCGCCTCGTGCACCCGGTCATCAACGATGGTCGCCGTCACGCGAGTCAGCGAGAGATCGGCCGTCATCACGTCCCCGGCGCCTACTGGACGGAAGTGGAGCCCTGCCGCTTCTACGCGTCTCCGCGCTTCGTCCTCGGGCAGACCGATGATGTCTGCGTCGGCAAGAGCACTGCGGCTTGCCTCTGCCACGCGCCGCGCCGACTCGAATGGCTCTCCCTCTGTGGGGCCCTGCATCGACGGCTTGTAGGCCATGTACCAAGGGTAATGCCGGTTCCTCGCGGTTGACCCACCGTCCGCGAGTAGCGGTCAGCGGGTGCCTACACCCGCCCACGTCACGCACACGCGGCAACCCAGCGAGTGTTGTCACCTCGGCCCATCCGGCCGATGACGATGACGATTGCCGACGGGCCGCACCCGCCTGCGGCGAGATGCCGTCTTAGGGGCTTGCCGCAGCCAGCGGGGGCATCTCGTCCCAGGTGCGTCCGTCGAGGCTGCGCCCCCCGGACTTAGGGCGGTGTCCTCCCCACTGCTTGAAGAAGAACGACGTCCCGCTGTCGGCGCATTGGTCGCGCAGGCCGCGGACCCAGGCCTCGTCCAAGGGCCGGTGCCCTGGCCCGGATTCGCCGCCGGCGATAAGCCAAGAGATGCCAGCCAGGTCGAGCGTGACGGCTTCGAGCAGCGGTTCGGCGGAGACGAACCGGACTGCGGCAGGCACCCGGCGGAGGTCGTCAATTCGCCACGCAGTCGCCTGCGACTCGACCGAGGCCCCCAGCCATACGTTTGCCGGCCACGGCAGGTCGCCGGCCATGCGCACTGCCCGGCGGGGCCGCTTGGTCAGCAGCTGGTAGGTGTGCTGCGGCGTGGCCCTCATAACGTCGAAGACCCGTCCGATGAACTCGTCGGACACGCGCGCGTGCCACAGGTCGGACATGCTGTTGACGAAGACGGTTCGGGGGCTGCGCCAGCCAAACGGGATCGCCAGTGCGTCCTCGTGCTCGGTGAGGGCGAAGCCGGGCCCGCTCGTGCGGGGGTCGCCGTCGGCTTGGTACTTGCTGTTGCCCATGGCCTTGAGGCGCTTGGCGAGGGTCAGCGCGTAGCAGTTGTCGCAGCCCGCGCTGATCCGGTCGCAGCCAGTCGTGGGGTTCCACGTGGCCTCGGTCCACTCGATCGCACTCTTGTCCGCCACGCCTGGACTGTAAGCGGACCCCCCGACAGGCCGCTTCCCGCGCGTCGCGGCGGCCACGGGTGGTCGTGGCCCTTAGCCTCGCGCCGTCGCCGCGAGGGGTCACTGCGGCCGGAGGGGACTGCAGATGCCGCCAGGCAAGCGCAAGCCGGTCGAGCTGTGGGAGCGCGAGCCTCACACCGGCGCCAAGCACGAGCTGCTCCGGTACTACATGGGCGCCTGGTACGCGATCATGAACACGACGAGGCACAACCGCCTCGTCTACTACGACGCGTTCGGCGGCCCCGGCCGGTACAAAGGTGGCGAGGACGGTTCGCCGCTCATCGCTCTCAAAGCCCTGGTCGAGCACAACGTGTTCGACCGCATGGACCGCACCGAGTTCATCCTGCTGTTCAACGAACAGGACGCGGGGTGCGCGGAGCACCTGCAGACGCTGGTCGACGACTACGTGGCCGCGCACCAGCCCTGGCCGAAGAACGTGAGCGTCCACGTCGACAACAAGACGTTCGTGACGCTGACGACCGAAATGATCGACGAGCTGGACGCGTCCGGTGGCCGGCTCGCCCCGACGTTCGCGTTCGTGGACCCGGTCGGTGTGAAGTACACCCCGTTGGAAGTGGTGCAGCGCCTGACCAAATCCCCCATGTGCGAGTTGCTGATCTACTTCGCGCACGATGCCGTCCTGCGCTGGTGCGGCGCCGGCAACATCGACGACCGGCTCACTGCGTTGTTCGGCAACGACGACTACAAGAGCGCCGCCAGCCTGTCGGGCGCGGCGCGCAGTCGATACCTGCACGACCTCTACAAGCAGCGCCTGCACGACGTCTGCGGATTCCCCTACATCCAGTCGTTCGCCATGTACGAGGACCGAGGCAAGCGTGTCTACGACCTGTTCTACTGCACCCGCGAGCCCCTCGGGCTGGACCGCATGAAGCAGGCCATGTGGCGGGTCGCCCCGTCGGGCAACTTCACCTTCGAGGACCGCTTCGCCGGCCAGGACGTGCTGTTCGGCAACGACGTCGACACGCAGCCGCTGCAGGACCACCTCTGCGAGCACTTCGCTGGGCAAGCCGTGCCCATCCAGACCGTCATCGACCATGTCGTGGTGGCGACGCCGTTTCACAGCAGCCACGTAAAGACCAAGACGCTAGTGCCTCTGCAGAAGGCGGGCCGGATCAGCAGCCCGAACCAGCGGAAGCCCCACACGTACCCCGACGGCACCATCGTGCAGTTCCCCTAGCTAGCAGGCGGTTGCTCCGGTGGCACACCGGCAGAACAGGGCGGTTGACTGTTCATGCAATCGCAGCGACACGAACTACGTCGGCCGCTTCCGCAGCGGTCAACTTCGATGTGTCGACGACGAGCCTGTCGGTCTCCCACTCCTCGTATTCGGGACTCGTGATGTCGCTCCACGACGACAGACTCAGGGCCCGCTACGCCCACCTTTCGTTGTTCGGCGCGCCGGCGATGTTCAACGCTGTTTGAGCAGATGGCCTCGACGTTGAGGAGCCGGGCCTTCGCCCTGCCGCCCGCCTTCAACCAACCCTGCCCGCGCTTTGACCGCCGCATTGACAGCTTCAGCAACGACATCGGGGCCGTGCCTCAACTGTTCGGCGGCCATTTCGTAGCCCACGAGGTAGCCAGGAGGAGCCACCCACCCGTTGCTCGCCTCGTAGTTCCCCTCCACGCTGGCAATCGCCGTCTCGATGGTGTCGACGCGAACGTAGGGGCAGCCGTCGGTGGTACCGCCTGCAGCCGTGTCTCCTGCCGGAGTTCACTGTGTCACTTCGCGCGGCGGAGGCCGGCCGCAGCGTGTGGCGTGCGGCTCGGGTTCGCGTAGGGCCGGCGCCGAACACTATGTCGAGGGCAACCGGGGCAGAAGTCCCCAGCTTGGAGTACCTGGGGTGTTTCGCGCCCTCACGGAGGCGACGCTCCGCTGGCGGAAGTCGGGTGTATCCAGGAGCCGCCCAGCAGGAGCGTGGAACCACCTGGACCCTGTCCAGAGCGTCCGGCAACCGCCCCGAGGCGTGTTCTCCTCGCGGTCAGACCATGCTGTTGACGATGTCCTGCACGCGCTCCTTCGCGTCCCCGAAGAGCATCCTGGTGTTGTCGCGGAAGAACAGCGGGTTCTGCACGCCGGCGTAGCCGGTCGCCATCGACCGCTTGAAGACGATGACGTCGCGCGCGTTCCAGACCTCGAGCACCGGCATCCCCGCGATGGGCGAGCCGGGCTCATCGTTCGCGGCCGGGTTCACGGTGTCGTTCGCGCCGATGACAAGCACGACGTCCGTCCGGTCGAAGTCCTCATTGATCTCGTCCATCTCCAGGACGATGTCGTAGGGCACCTTCGCCTCGGCGAGCAGGACGTTCATGTGGCCCGGGAGACGGCCGGCGACGGGGTGGATGCCGAACCGGACATTGACGCCCTTGGCCCGGAGGTTCGCCGTCAGCTCCGCGACCGGGTGCTGCGCCTGAGCGACGGCCATGCCGTAACCCGGGGTGATGATGACGGACTTGGCCTGGCCGAGCAGCTCGGCGGCCTGCTGCGGCTGGATCTCCTGGTGTTGGCCGTAGTCCCGAGCCTCCCCGGCTAGGTCGCCGTCAGAGCCGAACCCGCCGGTGACGACCGCGAGGAAGGACCGGCCCATGCCGCGGCACATGATGTAGCTGAGGATGGCGCCGGACGCCCCGACCAGCGCGCCGGTGATGATCAGCACGTCGTTGCCGATCGTGAAGCCGGCGGCGGCCGCCGCCCATCCGGAGTAGGAGTTCACGACCGACACCACGACCGGCATGTCGCCGCCGCCGATGGCAGCCACCAGGTGGAAGCCGAGGAAGAGCGACAGCACGGTCATGACGCCGAGCGGCACGACGCCTCGACCCACGCCCTCGGCGATGCCGGTGCTGAACTCTTCGCGGTCGAGCAGGAACCAGACCATCAGGCCGACGGACGCGAGCAGGACGACCAGGTTGAGCAGATGGCGGGCAGGCAGCACCAGCGGGGTGGATTTCATCCGCCCGCTCAGCTTCAGGTAGGCCACGATCGACCCGGTGAAGGTCAGGGCTCCGATGAAGACGCTGAGGTACACCGCGACGAGGTGGATGCCCTCGGACCCTCCGGCGAGCTCGCCGGGCTGCAAGTAGCTGTTGTAAGCGACGAGCACGGCCGCGATCCCGACGAAAGCGTTGAACAGCGCGATCAGCTCGGGCATGCCGGTCATCGGGACCGTGCGGGCCCGCCAGGCACCGAATGCGGCGCCAACCAGGACCGCCGCGGCGATCAGCCCGAGCGTGGCGCCGAGGCCGCGCCACTGGCCGTCGGGGTCGGGCAGCTCGGCCTGGCGAGCCACCACCAGCAGGGTCGCCAGCAGCGCGACGACCATGCCGGCCATGCCGGCGAGGTTGCCCCGCCTGGCGGTCTCGTGCTTCGACAGCCCGGCGCAGGCGGCGATGAACAGGACGGCTGCGATGAGGTAAGCGGCCCGGACGATCCCGGTGGGCCGGTCCGATGTCAGGAACTCGGTCACGGGTCAGGCCTTCCGGAACATGTTGAGCATCCGGTCCGTCACCAGGAAGCCGCCGAAGATGTTGATGCTGGCGAAGACGACGGCGATGACGGCCAGCACCGCAACCACCGGGTCGGTGTTGCCCACCTGCTGCATGCCGCCGACGAGGATGATCCCGGAGATGGCGTTCGTCGTGCTCATCAGCGGCGTGTGCAGCGCCGGCGCGACGTTGGAGATGACGTAGTAGCCGACGAAGCAGGCCAGAACGAAGACGGTGAAGTGGGACAGGAAGGCGTCCGGCGAGAAGGCGGCCAGGCCGGCGAACAGCACCGCCGCCAGCGCTGCGGCGTACACGCCCCGCGGAGTCCTGGTCCCCGGGGCGGTCGTCGTCGGGTCGCTTGCCGCCGGGTCGGCGGCCGGCGAGGTCATGGCCGATGCCGGCGCCGGGGGGGCAGCGCTGACCTGCACCGGCGGCGGCGGCCACATCGCCTGGCCGCGCAGGACCACGGTGATGGCGCGCTGCACGACGTCGTCCATGTCGAGGACGAGCCGGCCGTCGCCGCCCGGGGTCAGGAGCTTGAAGAGGTTCACGATGTTGGTGCCGTAGAGCTGGCTGGTTTGCGCCGCGAGTCTTCCGGCCAGATCGGTGTAGCCGAGGACCTTCACGCCGTTCTCGACGACCTTCTGGTCCGGTTGCGACGGCTCGACGTTGCCGCCCGAGGCGGCCGCCATGTCGACCACGACCGAGCCGGGCCGCATCCCGCGCACGGTCTCGGCGGTGATGAGCCGCGGCGCCGGCCGGCCCGGGATGAGAGCGGTGGTGATGACGATGTCGGCAGCCCTCGCCTCCTCGTCGTACAGGGCCGCCGTGGCCGCCTGCTGGGAGGTCGTCATCTCCTTGGCGTAGCCATCGGTGCTCGTCTCCTGCTCCATCTCGACGGTGACGAACTGGCCGCCGAGCGACTGCACCTGCTCGGCCACCTCAGGGCGCACGTCGAACGCCCGGACGACGGCGCCCAGGGAGCCGGCGGCACCGATCGCGGCCAGCCCGGCGACCCCCGCCCCGACAACGAAGACCCGCGCGGGCGGGACCTTGCCGGCGGCGGTCACCTGCCCGTTGAACGAGCGGCCGAACTCGTGGGCCGCCTCGATGACGGCCCGGTAACCGGCGACGTTCGCCATGGAGGACAGCACGTCCATGGACTGCGCGCGCGAGATGCGCGGGACAGCGTCCATCGCCAGGCCGGTCACGCCGGCCTCCTGGAGCTGCTCCAGCAGCTCCGGGCTCCGGCCCGGCGCCATGAGCGCGACCACGGTCGCCTCGGGCCGCAGCCGCGCGACCTCCTCCGGCGTCGGGGCGTTGACCTTCACCACGATGTCGCTGGCCCAGACGTCGGCGCTGCCGACGACGCGCACACCGGCCGCCGCGAAGGCCTCGTCCGGCTGGTCGGCGGCCTGGCCGGCCCCGGCCTCCACGACGACCTCGTATCCCAGGTCGACGAGCTGGGCGGCGCTCTTCGCGGTGCCGCCTACCAGGCTCTCGCCCGGCCGCGACTCCCGGGGTATGCCGATCCGCACTCAGTCCTCCTGTTACCGGTCTGCTGATTCTTCAGAAGTACTGATCACGTCCGAGAGCGAACTGTCCAGGGCCGCTCCCCGGTCGGCCAGGCAGATCTTGTCACGCACGGAGGGTAGTCGCGGCTCTGCGGCGTCGCGGGAGGTGCTCCGAGAGCGAAAGGGTGTCGGGTGTTCGGCCTGAACCTGCCGAACGTCTCGGGAAGCGTGGGCGCTCCTGGGAACGGTGCTCGTGGGGGGCGATGCCGCTCGTACTGCCGTTTCCGTGGTGTCTGGCCTCTGTGCTCCCATAGGCGGCGCGTCAACCGTCCTGCGCCCGACCAGCACGTCCTTGAGTGCCTGCTTGGGCGCGGCGGTTGTTCCATAACGGTGTGAATCATGATGCACATCGCTGCACTTCGTGGACCTCGTACGGCCCGGGCGCTGCCGTTGTCGGTGGCTCGTGGGACAAGATGGAGGGACAGCCGGAGTCAGGAGGTGGACCATCATGACCGCTCTCCTCGGCGATGCGCCCTCCGCGCTCGACCGGTTCTCCTCGCTGCTCTACACGGTGGCGGAGGCAGCGCGTTACCTCGACGTCCCGGCCTCCACCTTGGCGACGTGGGCGAAGGGCTACCGGCGCGCTGGCAAGGGACGACCGGCGGTGACCGGTTTCCCGGTGCTCACCACTGTCCCGTCTCCGGGACGAGGCCCGGTCATCCCCTTCGTCGGGCTGGCGGAGGGGCTCGTGCTCACCGCGATGCGGCGTGCGGGCGTGCCGCTTCAGCGCATTCGGCCGGCACTGGCCCGGCTGGACAAGGTGCTGGGGCTGCAGCACGCGCTGGCCTCGAGCCGGCTGTACACCGACGGCGCCGAGGTGCTGTACGACTACGGCGAGACCGGCGAGACCGGCGAGACCGGCGAGGACGCGGAGGCGGCCCGTGCGGCGCGAGAGCTCGTGGTGGTGCGGAGCGATCAGCGGGTGTTTCACTCGGTCGTCGAGGCCTACCTGCGCCGGCTCGAGTTCGCCGACGACGGCTACGTGCAGCTCATCCGGCTCCCGGCGTACGAGGTGGCGGAGGTGGTGGTCGACCTGGACCGCGGCTTCGGCCAGCCGATCTTCGCCCGGGGCGGGGCCCGTCTCGAAGACGCCTTGGCGCTGTTCCGATCTGGTGAGCCGCTGGACGTCGTCGCTGAGGAGTACGGGGTGCCGCGTGCGGAGCTCGAGGACGCCGTCCGAATCGCCACCCGCATCGCCGCCTGACTATGTCGGCCGGCCACCCGGAGGGCCTGCCGGACCTGTTCCTGGACCGCAGCCTGGGCCGCCGTCAGGTCCCAGCACTGCTTCGCGGCGCGGGGCTGGGGCTGCACACGCTGGCCGAGGTGTACGGCATCCCGGCAGACGAGGCTGTGGCGGATACGGAGTGGCTGGATCGCCATCGATTTCGGCCTCCCCCGCCCGGAAGGTGCTGAGTGATCTGCCCTGATAGCGCCGAGCTTCGTCATCAGGAACTGCTGCACCGGCGGGAACCTGCCCGTAGTCGGCGTCGGTATACATCGAAGCGTCCGACGGCGTCACCAGCTCCGGTCGTCCAGCAGGAGGTGCACCAGCCGGGAGAGCTCCGGGGTCAGCGCCTGCTCGGTGACGGTCACCTCGCGACCACGCAGCCAGAATGAGTAGACGAAACGGTCCGGCTGGCTTTGCTCGCTTCCCAGCCGGTCCAGGTCAATCCGGTGGAGCAGCTGCTCGACCTCGGGTGTGCGCGGATCGTCGCCCAGATGCAGCTCGCCGCTGAAGGCGGTGCCTGCGAAGCCACCCGTGCGGCGCACCGCCACCACAGCGTCACCCGTGGCGAGGGCCGTACCCCTGGGGCTGTCAGGTGCGACCCGACCCCGAGCGGGCACGACGCCCACCTCGGCCCAGGCGTCGGCTACGGCCTCCTCGACGCCGGGGGAGAGACGTCGCGCCGCCGCGGCCGTCGCGGTCGCGAACCTCGCGAAGTCGGCGTCCGGGCCGATCCCGGAGGTCAGCGCGGCGTACCAGACCTGGGCAGCCTGCTCCCACACCGGACGGCCCAAGCGGGTCGCGGTCAGATGAAAGGCGTGGTTCGGGATGCCGGAGTTGAGATGCACTCCGCCGTTGTCGTCGCGGGTGTGCACGTAGTCGGACATGTGCGCGACCTGCGGGTCGCGGCCCACGACCGGGTCGTCGTACGCCGTTCCCGGGGCCGCCATCGAACGGAGCGCGCGACCGTTGACCGAGGGCAGGAAGATCCCCTCGCCGATGAGCCAGTCGGCCTCGGCGGGGTCTCGCTGACCGAGCACACGCTGCTTCACACAGGAGGCGAAGGCATCCGAGATGTGCTCGTTCAACGCCCCGGACTGACCCTGGTAGACGAGGCCGGCGGTGTGCTGGGTCACCGCATGCGTGAACTCGTGGGCGAGCACGTCCATCGGCTTGGTGAACCGGTCGAAGACCCGCCCGTCTCCGTCGCCGAAGACGAGCTGCCTGCCGTCCCAGAAGGCGTTGTCGTAGTTCCTCTCGTAGTGCACCGTGGCGAGCACCGTGGCACCGCGCCCGTCGAAGGAGCTGCGGCCGAGCGCCTCGTCGAAGAGCTCGAGAGACGCCTCCACCCCCGCGTACGCCTCGTCGACGGCCAGGTCGCCGGTGCGCGGGTCGCCGGCGCTGCGCAAAGCGCGCCCGGGCAGCGTCGCCGTGTTGTCGGCGGAGAAGATCACCCACGAATTGGGCGGGGCCGGTGCATGCACGGTGCCGGTCGCGGCGGCAGTGACGCTGCGTCGGGCTCGCAGGGCGTTGTCGACGGCCAATGTGGCCTGGCCGCATCGCGCGACGTCGTCGTCGACGTGCGCAAAGGCCACCCGCTCGAGGAGGTACGGCGGGATGAATTGGCACCGGCTCATAACAGATCATCATCGGTCGCCGTCGACAAGGTGGCAAAGCCGCTGCAGGGGCCGCGGGCGGTGTGGAACGGCGCCACGGTTGGCGCCGGCGACGAGCGCCTCCGTGGCGTCACGCCGGCGACGCCACGTCGCGATGCCGTGACCTGGTCGCCAGCAGCGCGTATCCGATGAGGTTCGGCGGAACCACGACGACGTAGACGCCGATGGACACCGCCGGTTCGACGGCGACCGGCACGTGAACCACCAGCACCCGCCTGTACCGCAGCGCCAGCAAGGCGCCAGTCAGGAGAAGCAGGACGGTGGTCGCATGCAGCACGAGGGACGGCGAGGGTCAACGCCATGAGGTCAGTGTCACGCGTCGGTCCTCCGGTGGGAAGACCTGCTGCCGTACCTCTCGCGGTGGAGCCCTCTCGAGCAGATGAGGACGCTGCGGCGAGGATCAGGTGCAGGCAGTCGTGGCAGTCCCGCTGGGAGGCGGCGGCCGGTGAGCCTCAGGTCAGGCGAGGTCGGCCAGCATGACCTGGTCCTCGCGCATCCCCAGGGCGCGCCGCTCCTGGGCGACGTCGCAGGCCAGGGCGCACATTTGCCCGTACATGAGGGGGTGGCGATGGCCGCGACGGTACGGCTCGAGGTTCGGCTCAAGCCTGAGAGCAAGGCGCGACTGGAGCGCGCGGCTGAATTGGCGCAGGTCCCCGGTCAGCGACTTCGTCCGTTCGGCCGTGGAAGAGCGCGCCGAGCAGGTACTGCGCGACCACGACGTCCAGACCGCGGTGCCGGCCGACTTCTTCGACGATCTCCTCGCGGCTCTCGACGCGCCCGCGGAGGCGAACGCCGCGCTGACCCGGGCAGCGCAGCGGGCCCAGCGCGTCGTCCGCCGCTGACGGGTGATCTTCCACTCCGAGCCGCTCGACCCTGCCCGGCATCACCTGAGCGCGTTGGACTCCGGTGAGACCGACCTCGACCGCTGGCTGCGCGAGCAGGCAGCCGGAGCTGGGGATCGGCGGGTGGCCCGCACGTTCGTGTGGCTCTTGACCGCACCCGCCACGGCGGCGGGAACGGTGGAGCCCTCCTGGCCGACGCTCTGACACGCATCGTGGTCGCTACGGACATCGTCGCGGCCCTCGACGTCGACTGACCACCTCCTACGGTCACCTACAAGCGAAGTGCCTGTTTGCTTGTAGGTCGCCGACTGACCTACAACGTTTCTTGGGATCCGGTCGTGGCGCCCACGACACGACGTCGATGAGGAGCCCATGCCGCCCTGCAAGAAGGCCGCCACGGGCCCGACGCCGGTCGAGGACCTGCGGCACTCGGCATGTCAGGACGAGGCACCTAACCTCCGCGCAGTTGGGTCTCTCGTGCTGGCCTGTGTTGACCAGGGCAACCCATTCCTTTTCGTCAAAAGTGGTGCGAGGCCGGTCGCAGCGCCCGTTCTTCTGCCAAACTGACGCGACTGAGGTCAGGGGTTCGTGGTGGAGATGACGACGGCGTCAGCGGATGCCCAGTTGCTGGCCCAGGTCGTGGCGGTGTCGGCAGATGCGATCCTGAGCGAGGACCTGTCGGGCCGGATCACGAGCTGGAACGCAGGGGCGGAGCGCCTCTACGGCTGCGCATCCGCGGACATGCTGGGCCGGGCGACGGCCGACTTGCTGCCGGAGAAGACCGCCGCGCAGCTGCGTCACGTTCGTGATCTGGCGCTGTCCGGACAGCGGGTGGAGCGCTTTGACACCTGGCACCAGCGGCCTGATGGTCGACATGTTGCGGTGTCGGTGACGGTGTCGCCGTTGCGTGACAGTGCCGGTGACGTCACCGGCCTCGCGACCAGTGTCGAGGACGTGACCGAGCGGGTTCGGCTGACGGCCGAGCTGGAGGACGCCCATCGCGATCTGGAGAAGCAGTACGCCGTGCTGAGCCGGTCCAACCGTGATCTCGAGCAGTTCGCCTATGTCGCCTCGCATGACCTGTCCGAGCCGCTACGCGTGATGACCGGCTACGTGCAGTTGCTGGAGAAGCGGTACGCCGAGGTGCTGGACGAGCGCGGCAGCCGGTACGTCTTCCACATCGTGGACGGTGCGGCGCGGATGCGCCGGCTCATCGACGACCTGCTGGAGTACTCGCGCTTCCTGCGGTCGGACCGGGATCGTTCGGCGGTGGACCTGGAGGAGGTGGCCCGTCGAGTCGTTGCGGAGCTGGGTGTCGATGCCGTGGAGGTCGGCGAGCTCCCGGTGGTCTGGTCCGATGCCGTGTCTGTCACAGGCGTGCTGCAGAACCTGATCAGCAACGGTCTGAAGTTCCACCGCCCGGACGTCGCGCCGCGGGTCGTGGTGAGTGCGACGGTGCGCGGCGGGTGGGTGGACCTGGTGGTGGATGACAACGGGATCGGCATCGAGACGCAGTACCGCGAGCGGGTGTTCCGGATGTTCCAACGCCTCCACGCCCGTGACGACTACGAGGGCACCGGCATCGGGTTGGCGATCGTTCAGCAGGTCGCAGAGAGCCACGGCGGAAACGCTTGGGTCGAGGACTCGGCGTTGGGGGGGAGCCGCTTCGGCCTCAGCCTGCCGGTCGCGCCCGGACAGGGCCGACAGTCGACGCCGGAGGAGCGGTCGTGACGACCGCCCAGCTGATGCAGATCCTGCTGGTCGAGGACAGCGTCGCCGATGTCGAGCTCACCCTGGAGGCGCTGGCCGAAGCCAAGATCGCCAACGAGGTCACGGTCGTGCGGGACGGTGCGGAGGCGATGACCTACCTGCGCCGGCAGGGCCCGCACTCGGGCGCGGCCCGGCCGGACCTGGTGATTCTGGACCTCAACCTGCCGAAGATGAACGGGCACGAGGTGCTCGCGGCGATGCGGGCGGACCAGGCGCTGCGACGAATCCCGGTGGCGATCCTGACCACCTCGGCGGCCGAGGCCGATGTGGTCAAGACCTACGACCTGGGCGCGAACTGCTACCTCACCAAGCCCGTCGACGTCGACCAGTTCGTCCACGTCGTGCAGTCGATCGAGGACTTCTGGCTCGGACTCGTACGACTGCCACGCGAATGACTGCCTCGTACGGTGAGATCGCTGCCGGGCTCGACCGTGACAGTGAGATCACGCTGCTGCTGATCGAGGATTCCGAAGCCGACGCCGAGTTCGTGCAGGCCCTGCTCGAGGACGAGCTGCCGGGCACCCGGGTCACCGCCTGCACCACTCTGCGCCAGGCGCGCGAGCACCTGCAGCGCCAGGATTACGACGTGGTGATGGCCGACCTTGCACTCCCCGACGCCGATGGACTCGCCGTCGTGGAGGCGGTCCGGGACCGGGACAAGGCCAGTGCGCTGCTCGTGCTGACAGGTCGCGACGACAGCATCCTGGCGATGACGGCGCTGGCCCAGGGCGCGCAGGACTACCTGGTGAAGGGTCAGCACGACGGGCCGCGACTGGCGACCGCTGTCCTGCATGCCATGCAGCGACAACGGGTCGAGCGCGCGGCGCACGTGAAGCTGCAGCTGGCCCTGCTCGATGCCCTGGAGGCACCGACCTGCGCGGTCGGATCCGACAGCCGCATCGTGGCCGTGAACAAGGCCTGGCGTGCCCTGGCGACCGGCTTCGGCCACCGGCCGGAGCGTTCCGGGGAGGGACGGCCTTACCTGGAAGTCGGCCAGCTCACTGCCGTACTCCCCGGCGCGGGCGAGACCGAGCAGGTTGCGGCCGGTCTCCGGGACGTGCTGGCCGGGCGCGTCCAGCGTTACCAGCGGGAGTACCCGTGCGCCCGAGTCGGTGCGCAGCAGCGTTGGTTCAGCGTGCGGATCTCTCCCGCGGAGATCGACGGGAGTCCGGGTGCGGTCATCACCCACGTCGATGTCACCGAGATGCGGCAGGTGCAGCAGGCCCTGTCCCACCAGGTGCTGCATGACGTGCTCACCGGTCTGCCGAACCGGCTGCTGCTCGGTGACCGGCTCAGGCAGGCGCTGGCGGACAGCGCCCGGCGCGGAACCCACGTCGCCGTCGCGTTCATCGACATCGACCACTTCAAGCGCGTGAACGACAACCACGGGCATCCGGCTGGTGACGCCCTGCTCGTCGAGGTCGCTGGCCGACTTCAGCGCCAGATCCGGGCCGTTGACACTCTGGCGCGGGTCTCTGGGGACGAGTTCGTCGTCGTCTGGCAGGACCTCACCGATCCGGCCGAGGCCGAGCTGCTCAGCGACCGGCTGTCCACGGCTCTGTCCGGATCCTTCGACCTCGGCTCGGCGAGCGTAACGGTGAGTGCGAGCGTCGGCGTCGTCGTCGGACGGGCTCCGCAGAGTCCGGAGGAGCTGTTGCAGGCGGCGGATGCCGCGATGTACGAGGCGAAGCAGCGCGGCGGTGCCCAGGTCGGGGTCTTCACCGCCCAGTTGCGTCAGGACATCGAGGAACGAAACGCCATCGAGACCGGCCTGCGGCGGGCCCTCACCGACGACGAGCTGGTTCTGCACTACCAGCCGGTCGTGGACCTCACGACCGGCCAGGCGGTCGGTGTCGAAGCCTTGGTGCGCTGGCAGCACCCTCAGCACGGATTGATCGGCCCCGACCGGTTCATCCCGGTTGCGGAGTCCAGCGGGCTGATCGTCCCGCTGGGGCGCTGGGTCCTGCAGCGCGCCTGTCGGCAGGCCGCGTCGTGGACCGGATTGCTGGCGGGGCTCCATGTCGCGGTCAATCTCTCTGCCCGCGAGCTCACTCACTGCGACGTGCTGGACAACATCCGGCAGGCCCTGAAGGACAGCGGCCTGGCAGCCCAGCGGCTGGTGCTCGAGGTCACCGAGACCACGGTCATGGAGGACACCCGCGTGGCCGGAGCGGTGCTCGACGCCCTCTCTGATCTCGGAGTGCGCATCTCGGTCGACGACTTCGGGACCGGCTACAGCTCACTGCTCTACCTCCGCCGCTACCCCATCAGCGCGCTCAAGGTCGACCGGACCTTCGTCTCTGGAATCGGTGTCACGATCGCGGACGACGCCATCTGCAACAGCGTCATCAGCCTGGCCAAAGCCGTCGGGACGACTTCCATCGCCGAAGGGGTCGAGACGATCGAGCAGTACACCGCCCTGCGCCGGCTGGGGTGCGAGCAAGCGCAGGGCTTCCTGTGGTCCCCGGCCGTACCGGCGTCGCAGCTCCCTGAAGTTCTCGCACGGTGCAGCTCCCTGATCTCTGAACCCTGACATCGGCTCTTGCTTTCACCGATCTGATCGTCCAGTCAGATCGTGCGGCGACACCGGCACCGCCGCAGAGCCGCCAGTAGCGCGCGACATGACCAAGATCTTCACGCCTGGATGATCTTTTGGTTGCTGGATCGGCAGCGGACACGCCGGCGCGTCTGCTGCGAATCCAGCAACCAGAAGATCAACTGCCGACGAGCCGTCCCACGAGAGGTGTCCTTGGCGGCTGTTCTGGCCACTTGGCGCCGGCAGTGAGCAGAACCGCCACTACCGTGCGGTTGCTGCCGCCGGGCCGATCGCCGGGCTGCTCGATCCATCTCGGTGCCACGCCTGTGCTCGAAGCAGGCGGTGCTGGCACCGAGAACGTCGGGCACCGGGGCGGCGCCGGGCCGGGCCGGGCCGGGCCATCTTGGTGCCAGCGGCCCGCACAAGCGGGCGCTGCTGGCACCGAGAACTGTCGTGGTCGGACCTCATGGGTGCTCTTCTGCTGCACCCAGCGCGTGAGGTGGCTGCGGCGTCGTCACAGAGCCGGCACTAGGGTGCGTCCATGAGCGGCGACGGGCGCGATTGGCTCCGCGCCCTCTGGCGCTTCCAGAACTATCACGTCGGCGGCTTGGGACTCATTGCTGCTGCGTTGTTCCTCCTTGCAGCAGAAGGAGACGCGCTCTTCCTGGTCATGGGGGCGTGCCTGGCTCTGTTCAGCGTGCTCGTCATCGCTCGTGCTCGGCGTACTAGATAGGTGCTCCTCCTAGCAACTTCTCCGGGATGACGCCCGGCGCCGTGCTGTTCCTGGGCTGCGTCGCCGAGTGGATCCAGGCGATCGGCCGCGGGAGCGCGGAGTCCCCTGCTGCCCTGATATGCGCGGCGACCAGGGCCCGACGGCGTGGCAGGCAGATCCTGTCGGAGCGACGCCGTAGCGTGACCGCCGTCAACGAGCGGACCGCCGAGCGGTCCAGACACAGGGTTGGGGAGCTGGTGTGAAGGTCCTCCACGAGGGTCCGCCGCCGTCCTGGCTGGGGGGCTGCACCGACCAGGCGTTGCGGGTCAGGCTGGGAGCAGACACCTGGGCCAGAGGGGCCGCCTACGCGCGGGACCGCGCCGTGCAGAGCGTGGAGACGCGGGCGCAGGGTCTGGTCCTGCACGCCACCGTCCGCGGCAGCCGCTCCCGCAGCTACTCGACCCTGGTCCGGGCGCACCAGGTGCGACGGGGCGGCGGTTCCGTCGACTGGACGGGGCACTGCACCTGCCCGATTCAGGTCGACTGCAAGCACGTCGCCGCCGTCCTGCTCGCCACGAGGGACCGGCTGTCGGGAGCTCCTGCTCCGGTCAGCTCCTGGGAGAGCCAGCTCGCCGATGTCGTCCATCCTGTCGCCAGCGCGTCCACGATCCCCCCGCTCGGGTTGCAACTCGAGGTGGTCGGTACGGCGCCGGCGCGGCTGCGGCTGCGCCCGGTCCGACCGGGCAAGGCCGGCCGCTGGGTGAGGACCGGGATGTCCTGGCGCGACCTGGACAGCACCTACGGGTCGGCGCCGGTACGACCGGAGCAGCAGGCGGTGGCCCGCTCCATCCTGGCTGCCTTCCGCGGGCGCCAGGCGTCGTACTACTCGCCGTACAGCGACGTGTCGGTCCACCTCGACGATCTCGGGCCGAGCGGGTGGCGGCTGCTGACGGAGGCGCAGGAGGCGGGTATCGCGCTGGTCGGGACGCAGCCGGAGCAGTCGGTGCGGTTGTCGGCCGAGCCGGCGGTGGTGCTGCTCGACGTCCGGCGGGACCAGCCGGATGCCGACCTCCACCTCGTCCCGACCGTGCGGGTGGTCGGGGAGCCCGACCTGCCGGACAGCCGGCTGCGCCTGGTCGGGAGCCCCGCGCACGGGCTGTTCGTGGACGCGCCCGAGGATCTGCTGCTCGCACCGTTCTCCCAGCCGCTGGACGACGGGACCTCGCGGCTGCTCCACTCGGGGGCGCTGCGGGTGCCTGCTCCCGACGCTCCGCGCTTCCTGAGCCGCTACTACCCAGCCCTCCGGCAGCGGGTCACGGTGGAGAGCCGCGACGGCAGCGTCGAGCTGCCCACCATCGAGCCCCCGAGCCTCGCGCTCGCTGTCGA
This sequence comes from Mycobacteriales bacterium, assembly GCA_040902655.1. Taxonomy (NCBI): domain Bacteria; kingdom Bacillati; phylum Actinomycetota; class Actinomycetes; order Mycobacteriales; species Mycobacteriales bacterium. The sequence continues at coordinate 172,931 of JBBDWV010000005.1, read as the reverse complement.
CTTCCAGCCGGGGCACCGCACGGCGCTGCAGTGGTCGTTCAGCTACGCCGCCGAGGGGGAGAGCGTCCGCGTGCCGCTGGACGCGGCGCAGGAGGACGGCGCCGCGGAGGTGGTCCGCGACGCTGCTGCCGAGCGGGCGCTGCTCGCCGCCCTGACCGAGCTGCCGAACCTCCCAGGCCTGTGGGAGGTCGACGAGGGCCGGCGTCGCCCGGCGGCGAACGCGCTGCTGACCGGTCTCGCCACCGCGCGCTTCGTCGACCAGGCGCTGCCGGCCCTGCTCGAGGACGAGAACGTCACGGTGCACGTCACCGGCACCCCGGCGGAGTACCTCGAGGCCGAGGACACGCCGCTCATCGTGGTGTCCGCCTCCGACGCGGCCGACGGGCACCCGGACTGGTTCGACCTGTCCGTGGAGGTCTCCGTGGCCGGGCAGTCCGTGCCACTCAGCCCGCTGATCACCGCTCTCGCGCGGGACGAGGAGCAGCTGATCCTGGACAGCGGCACCTGGTTCCGGCTGGACCACCCGGAGCTGCAGGCGCTGCGCCGGATCATCGAGGAGGCCCGGTCGCTGCAGGACAGGGAGAGCACCGGCCTGCGCGTGACCCCCTACCAGGCGGGGCTGTGGGAGGAGCTGGCCGGCCTGGGCGTGGTGGAGCACCAGAGCGAGCGCTGGTCCCGTACGGTCGGCGGCCTGCTCGCCCTGGAGGAGCTGCCGCGTCCCGAGCCGCCACTGAAGCTGCAGGCGACGCTACGGCCTTACCAGCTGGACGGCTACCACTGGCTGTCGCTGCTCTGGGACTGCCAGCTCGGCGGGATCCTGGCCGACGACATGGGGCTGGGCAAGACGCTGCAGACCCTCGCGATGGCCACCCGTGCCTACGAGCAGGGCACCCTCGGTGGCGAGGCTGGTCCGCTGCTGATCGTCGCGCCGACCAGCGTGGTGGCCGCCTGGGCGAGCGAGGCCGAGCGCTTCTGCCCCGACCTGGCCGTCGTGGCCATCACGCAGACCGAGCACCGCAGCGGCCGGGTGCTGGCCGAGCAGGCGGCCGGAGCTCACCTGGTCGTCACCTCGTACGCCCTCTTCCGGATCGACGAGGAGACCTACCGCGGGCTGACGTGGAGCGGGCTGGTGCTGGACGAGGCGCAGTTCGTCAAGAACCACCAGGCCAAGACCTACCAGTGCGCCCGGCGGCTGCCGGCACCGTTCAAGCTGGCGATCACGGGGACTCCGCTGGAGAACTCGCTGATGGACCTGTGGTCGATGCTGTCCATCACGGCTCCCGGGCTGTTCCCCGACCCGCAGACCTTCACCGACCTCTACCGCAGGCCGATCGAGAGCGGCTCCTCACCTGAGCAGCTGGCCACTCTGCGCCGGCGCATCCGACCCCTGATGCTGCGCCGGACCAAGGACCAGGTCGCGACCGACCTGCCGCCCAAGGTCGAGCAGGTCCTCGAGGTGGAGCTCAATCCCAAGCACCGCAAGGTCTACGACAAGCACCTGCAGCGCGAGCGGCAGCGGGTGCTGGGCCTGCTGGACGACCTGCAGCGCCACCGGTTCCAGATCTTCCGGTCCCTCACCCTCCTGCGCCAGCTGAGCCTGGACCCCTCCCTGGTCGACGACCAGTACGCCGGCAGGATCCGGTCCAGCAAGATCGACGTCCTGATGGAGCAGCTGCGCGAGGTGGTCGACGAGGGGCACCGGGTGCTGGTCTTCAGCCAGTTCACCGGCTTCCTGTCCCTGGTCCGGTCCCGGCTCGAGCAGGAGGGCATCGGCCACTGCTACCTCGACGGCCGCACCCGCAACCGGCCGAAGCGGATCGCTGAATTCACCTCAGGGGACGCCCCAGTCTTCCTCATCAGCCTGAAGGCCGGCGGGGTGGGGCTGACCCTGACGGAGGCCGACTACGTCTTCGTGCTCGACCCGTGGTGGAACCCGGCGACCGAGGCGCAGGCGGTCGACCGCGCGCACCGGATCGGCCAGGACAAGACGGTGATGGTCTACCGGCTGGTCGCGACCGGGACGATCGAGGAGAAGGTGGTGGCGCTGCAGCAGCGCAAGCGCGACCTGTTCGCCCAGGTGGTCGACGACGACGCGATGACGGGTGGCGCGCTGACGGCCGAGGACATCCGCGGCTTGTTCGCCTGACAGGGGCAGGGGGCCTGGTGACCATCCGCCGGTCCGGTACAACCTTGGTCCCGCAACCGTCTCACCTTCGGCACGTCAGGAGCCAGTGCGCATGACCCTCACGACCCGCGGCCTTTCCGTTCCGGACCGCGGCATCGACCTCGATGCGCTCGCCGCCGTCGAACGGCGCGTGCTGTGGCTGGCCACCTCGATCGTTGACCACGCCAACCGCGTGCGCGCCAACCCGACGGGGCTGAAGGTGGGCGGCCACCAGGCCTCCAGCGCCTCCATGACGTCGATCATGACGTCCCTGTGGTTCGTGCAGTTGCAGCGCGACGACCGGGTTTCGGTCAAGCCGCACGCGTCGCCGGTGTTGCACGCGATCAACTACCTGCTGGGCGAGCTCGACGAGGAGCACTTGGGGACGCTGCGCTCGTTCGGCGGTCTGCAGAGCTACCCGAGTCGCACCAAGGACCCTGACCCGGTCGACTACTCGACCGGCTCGGTGGGCATCGGAGCGACCGCCACGATCTGGGGCGCCATCGCCCGGCGCTACGCCAACGGCGTGTCCGGCCCGGGTACGACGGGCCGGCAGTACGCGCTTGTCGGCGATGCGGAGCTGGACGAGGGCGCCGTGTGGGAGGCCATCCTGGACCCGGCCGTGGCGGAGCTCGGGGAACTCGTCTGGGTGGTGGACCTCAACCGCCAGTCGCTGGACCGCGTCGTCCCCAACATCGCGGCGCCCCGGCTGGAAGGCATGTTCCACGCCGCCGGTTGGCAGGTGCTCACTGTCAAGTACGGCCGGGTGCTCACGGAGCTGTTCGCCCGCCCCCAGGGGGATGCGCTGCGGGCTCGCCTGGACGAGATGACCAACCCCGAGTACCAGCGGTTGCTGCGCGTCAGCCCGGACATCCTGCGCGAGCGGCTGCCGGGCACCGGGCCACATCGGCAGGCGGTCTCGGAGCTGCTGGCGAGCATCGACGACGGGCACCTGCACGCGGCGCTTCGTAATCTGGGCGGTCACGACCTGGGCGCGCTCTTGGAGGCTTATGCGCAGATCGACGACGGCCGCCCTACGGTCGTCTTCGCGTACACCGTGAAGGGCAACGGCCTGGCGAGCGAGGGCCACCCGCAGAACCATTCTGCCCTGCTGACGGAGGAGCAGATGCGGGAGCTCGCGCAGCGTTGCGGGACGGTGCTCGAGTACCCGTGGTCCAGGTTCGCCCCCGGCAGCCCTGAGGAACGGGTGTGTGCCGGCGCCGCCCGACGACTGCACCGGGAAGCCGTCGAGCTGTCGGCTCCGCCCGATGTTCCGACCGACCTCGGCCGGACCCCGACGGGGATGGCGACGACCCAGGCCGCGCTCGGCCGCACGCTGCTCGACCTCAGCCGGGCAGCCCCGCAGGCCGCGCGGCGGGTGGTCACTGTCAGCCCCGACGTCAGCTCGTCGACCAACCTGGGAGGCTGGTTGAACAAGGTCGGCGTCTGGTCGGGCAGCGAGCGTACCGACTGGTTCGCCGATGACCCCGAGACGCTGTTGCACTGGCGGGAGCGCCCCACCGGCCAGCACATCGAGCTGGGCATCGCCGAGACGAATCTCGTCGGGCTCGTCGGTGAGCTGGGTGCGACCTGGAGCAGGTGGGGGACGCCGCTGCTGCCGATCGGGGTCCTCTACGACCCGTTCGTCGCGCGGGCCCTGGAGCCGTGGTCCTTCGGCATCTACGCCGGCGGGCAATCCATCCTGGTCGGGACGCCGTCCGGTGTGACGCTCGCCCCGGAGGGCGGTGCCCACCAGTCCATCACCACGCCCTCCATCGGGCTCGAGCAACCAGGCTGCGTCGCGTTCGAGCCTGCCTTCGCGATGGACAGCGAATGGTGCCTGCTCGACGGGCTGGCACGGCTCGGCCGCCCGGACGGCACGTCCACCTACCTGCGCCTGTCCACCCGGTCCGTCGACCAGTCGCTGGCCGCCGTGCCGAGGGACCCGGCTGCCCGGGAGCGGCGGCGTCGGCAGGTCGTGGCCGGCGGCTACGCGCTGCGGCGCTCCGCCGACCCGCAGGTGACCATCGCGGCGATGGGGGCGGTGCTGCCCGAGGCACTCGAGGCGGCGGAGCGTCTCGAGGAACAGCAGGTGGGCGCGGACGTGATCTGCGTGACGAGCCCCGGGTTGCTGTTCGAGGCGTTGCGTGCCCGCCAGGGCCGCCACGACGGGCCGAGCTGGATCCTCGAGCAAGTTTTGCCGATCAGCCGGGCGCGTCCGCTGGTCACGGTGCTGGACGGGCACCCACACACTCTGGCGTTCCTCGGGACAGTGCACGGCAGCACCGTGGTGCCCCTGGGAGTGGACCGGTTCGGGCAGTCGGGGGACCTGGATGACACCTACCGGTACCACGGGCTGGACAGCGACAGCATCGTCGCGGCGGCGCTGGACGCGACCGACCTCTGAGAGTTGTACGGAGGAAGGCGGCGACCCTCATCGAGGTGCATGACAGCAATTGCACAGTCACGGCACTGACGCTCTGCGGTCCGGCGGAGTCGCGGTAGGTGTCGCACGCACGTATTGACGGCACGCGCACAGCACGCAAATGTCGGCGGCTCCCGGTGATCACTGTTGATGAGGGAGACGCTAGGTGAGACAGCGCCGTACGCAGACCCGTCGGAACAGGCTCCCTGCCTGCGGCGTAGCCACGCTGGTAGCAGCCGCGACGATCGTCAGCGTCAGCCCCGCTGGAGCGCAGAGCGAGGACCGGCCCGTCGTCTCCCCCTCCGTGCAGATCACGCAGGACATGCGGCCTGACCGCGGCTACACCAACAGCCAGGTCCTCATACACCCGAAAGAGCCGGACACCCTGGTCGTTGCGCACGCCGATTTCCTGAACTCGACATGCCTGATCCATGTCAGCCGCGACGCCGGCCGTACGTGGGCGCAGGCGAAGTCCAACCCGGTCCCGCCGGAGTTCGCAGCGTGCACGCGCCCGGCTTTCGGAGCATTCATGGACGCCGCGTTCGGTGCCGACGGCACGCTGTACTTCGCCTCGACCGGAGCTGATACGGCCACCAACCGCGGTCCGACCACCGGCTACCTGGCCCGCAGCAGCAACCTGGGCAGCACCTGGGACTTCGTCGTGGTGGCGGAGCCGGAGAAGCGGGACTTCACCCTGTACGACGGCAAGCAGGCGAAAGTCATCGAGCGGTTCAACTACGCCCGTCTGGCTGCTCATCCCACTGATCCGGACCGCGTGGCGGTCGGCTTCCGCGTCGAGGTCGGCGAGACGGTCTCACCCGCGCCACCGGTGCGCAGCGTCGTGGCTGTCTCCACCGACGGAGGTCGCACCTTCCCGAAGCCGATGGACAACATCGCGCCCAGCCTCGCGTTGAGCGACCTGCCGGGTTCCGACGCACCCGCCATGGCCTTCGGCCCCGATGACGGCGCCCTCTACGCCTTCACCAAGGAGCGGCCGCGGGGTGGCGGTGTGAGCACTCCCAGTCAGCCGGACTTCCCGAAGCCGACCGGGGAGCCCGCCTTGTGTCGGCCGGCGTCGGCCCACCCGGACGCCCCTGACCTGCTCCCGAATCCCACCGATGCACCGCCGGCGGCCAACGAGCCGGGGGCGGGCGCGCGCTTGGTGATGTCCAAGACCACCGACGACGGCGAGACCTGGACAGCATCGGTCGTCGATGACGGCGGACTGGCATGCATCCCTTGCCTGACCATCCCGGAGGTCGCCATCGACGCCGGCTCCGGTGCCATCCACCTGGCGTTCGAGTTGAGCCAGTCGAGCCTGCCGAACCCCCGCGACAACCGCGACATCTTCACCATGACCTCCACCGACGGCGGCGACACGTGGAGTGAGCGGTTGAAGATCAACGACGACGACGACCCCGAGCGCCAGCCCAATTACGACCAGTTCATCGCCGGTATCAGTGTGGCGCCCAGCGGCAGGGTTGACGTTGCCTGGTACGACATGCGAACCGACGCCTACTACAACCCGGAGGGGCGGGGCGGAACCAGGCGCACCGATCAGACGTGCTGGGACGTCTACTCCGCGTTCTCGTCGGACGGGGGCAAGACCTTCAGCGAGAACGTGCGGGTGAGTGATCGAACCATGAACCAGAACTCCGGTTTCGCTCTCAACCTGTCGTACGATCTCCGGGCCCCGATAGGTGTCGCCTCCAGCGACACCACGACCTTCGTCGTGTGGCCCGACTCCCGCAGCGGCACCTTCAGTTTGCCGACGGAGGACACCTACCTGGCCACGGTCCTGCATGGCCACGAAGCGTCGCCATTGTCGGGAATCAAGCTGCCGTCATTGCTTCTCGGTGTGGCGGCGGCGTTCGCCTTCGGCGGGCTGATCTTGTTGATCTTTTCTCGCAGGCGGCGGGCCGACCAGGCCGGCTGATCGACGGGGTGAGCTACGCCCGGAAGCCAGCGCGGCTGACCCCCGGTGTCGGTGTCGGCGCGGGTCGAGGCAGGGTGGACGTGCGTGCCCGCGCCCCGGCCGGAGCGGCGCCGCCGGCCCACGGTCGCTCCCTGCCCGTCAGGTCCTTCCTTTGGCAGCGGCGTTGCGCCGGGCGTGCTTCATCGCACCCCGGAGCCGTGCGGACAGGTGCTGCGGCATCAGGGGCTTGACGATGTAGTCGTCGGCGCCCGCCGCGAAGGCCGCGGTCTTGCTGTCACGCTGGGCGATACCCGTCAGGACCACGATGGCGGTCGCCGCGAGAGCGGGTCGCGCCCGCAGGGCGCGGACCACGTCCACGCCGTCGACGTCGGGCAGGTTGAGGTCGACGATGACGCAGTCGGGGGTGCGCTCGTCGGCCAGGGCCAGGCCCTCGGCACCGTCGGCCGCCTCGTCGAGGTCGAACCCCAGCGGGAGCAGCGTCCTGCGCACCAGCGACCGGAAGCTGGCGGAGTCCTCGACGAGCAGCACGACGGGGTGCTCGATCGGCCTGCCGATGATGCTGGTCAGCTTCGCGACCGCCTGGTCCGAGGCCGAGGTCAAGGCCGCCTGCACCGGCTCCGGTCGCGCGAAGTGGTAACCCTGCAGGTAGTCGCAGCCGAGGGCGATGAGCCGCTCGGCCTGCACCGCGGTCTCCACGCCTTCCGCCGTGACCTCCAGGCCGAGGTTGTGCGCCATCACCAGCATGGAGGTCAGGATCGGCAGGTCCTCCTCGCCCGTGGTGATCCGGTCCACGAACGACTTGTCGATCTTGAGGGAGTCCACCGGAAGGGCCTGGAGCCGCCCCAGCGAGGAGTAGCCGGTGCCGAAGTCGTCGATGGTGACCCGCACGCCGAGCGCGCGCAGGGCGACCAGCTGCTCGACCAGGGCCGGCGTCTGCTCCAGGAACAGGGACTCGGTGACCTCCAGGACGAGCTGCTCCGGCCGCGCGTCGCAGTCCGCCAGCAGGCGCTGGACGTCGGCCGGGAAGTCCCCGTCCCTCAGCTGGACGGTCGAGACGTTGACGGCCACCGACCGTCGCCGGTCAGCCGCCAGCCAGTCGTGCAGCTGGTCGCAGACCTGCCGAAGCACCTCCTGACCGATGCCGATGATGAGCCCGGTCTCCTCGGCCATCGGCAGGAACTCCAAGGGCGGCACGAGCCCTTCCGGGCGCTGCCAGCGGACCAGCGCCTCGAGGCGCGAGAGGCATTCGGCGTGTACGTCCATCACGGGCTGGAAGTGGACGACCACCTCGCCCCTGGCCACCGCCTGACTCAGCAGGTCGCGCCGCGCCGCGCGCTCCCGGACCGTCTCGGCCATGGCCGGGTCGAAATGGGCGAAGCGGCCCTTGCCGGCCGCCTTCGCCGCGTACATCGCGATGTCGGCGTGCAGCAGGAGCGTCTCGGCTTCGCTGCTCTGTTCGCTGTGCGCGATGCCGATGCTGCCCTTCGGCACGACCCGGCAACCCTCGATCGACACCGGGAGGGCGAGCTGCTCCAGCACCCGCTGGGCCATCGGTTCGGCGTCACTGTCCTCGACCAGGAAGGCGAACTCGTCGCCACCGAGCCGGGCGACGGTGTCCTCCGCACGCACGCAGTCGCTCATCCGCCGGGCCACCTCGACCAGCAGCTGGTCACCGGCCGCGTGTCCGTGCACGTCGTTCACCGACTTGAAGTCGTCGAGGTCCAGCAGCAGCAGGCTGACGCGGGGCTTGCGGCGGCTGGTGAGGGCACGGGTCAACCGGTCGTTGAGCAGGCTGCGGTTGGCCAGGCCGGTCAACGGATCGTGCAGGGCCAGGTGTGCCATGTGCTCGGCCTGTTCGCGCAGCTGTTGGGTCAGCCGTGCGGTATCGCTGACGTCCCGGGTGATCCCGACCAGTGCTGTCGGGAGGCCGGCGACGTCGTTGATCCGCGAGACGCTGCCGGAGACGTGGACCGTGGATCCGTCCTTGCGCAGGATCGGCTGGTCGATCGACGTGGATCCGGTGTCGAGGGCGTCCGCGACGAGCGCGGCCAGGGCGGGCAGCCGCTCGGGCGCGTACAGCATCGACACGTTCTGCCCGATCGCCTCGTGCGAGCTGTAGCCGTAGAGGCGTTCAGCCGCCGGGTTCCATTCCACGACCACTCCGCGCACGTCGGTGACGATCATGGCCTCGTGCGTGGCGTGGAAGACGGCGGTGAACAGCTCCCGCTCGTGGCCTGGGCGGGCACGCCAGTCCGCCGAGGAAGCCTCGACACCGTCCGACGCGGACGGCGGGCCGGGCCCGGAAGACGTGCCGACCACGGTGCCACCTCCACTCTCTCCCAGGATCACAGGTGTGAATCTCTACCCTTCATCGGCGCGGGCCGTGCCCAACTTCTCGCCTGGGACAAAGATGGTCGGATCCGACTAGTGCGGTCGACCGGGCGCCGCCGGCACAGACGGTGCCGCGACGGGCCTGCGGGGTTGTTGCCGCACGTCCTGGGGAGATATCAGCAGCATGTCGTCAGGAGCCGAACGCGCAGCGGCTGAGCCCTCCGGCGTGGACTTCGCACGGCTGTTCGCCGGGCTGCCGACGGCGTACCTGGTCATCAGCCCCGAGCTGGTGATCGTGGAGGCGAACGACGCCTACCTGCAGCTGCTGGGCCGCAACCGCAGGGACCTCCTCGGCCGCCCGGTCTTCGAGGTCTTCCCACCGGAGCCAGGGACCCTGGACGAGCACGGGCACAACGCTCTGGAGCTCTCCTTCGAGCGGGCTCTGGACACCGGCCGACCGGACGTCCTGCCGCTGTACAAGTACGACGTCCTCGACCCGCGCAGCGGCGTGGTCGTGGAGCGGTACTGGTCGCTGATCAGCGCCCCCCTGCTGGCGGCGGACGGGCGACCTGAGCTGCTCCTGCAGCGCGTGGAGGACGTGACCGACTACGTGCGCGAGCGCGGCCGCGAGCACAGCAGCGACGGGTGGCAGCAGCGGGCCCAGCTGGTGGAGGCCGAGCTCCACCAGAGAATGCAGCAGCTGCGGGCAGCGCAGGACGCTCAGGAGGCCACCACGGCGGCGCTGCTGGCCAGCGAGCAGCGGGTCCAGGCCGTGATGGAGACCGCCGTCGACGGCATCATCACCATCGACGGCGGCGGCAGGGTGCAGTCGGCGAACCGGGCGGCCGAGACGATGTTCGGCTACCCGGCGGACGAGCTGATCGGCCGCAACATCCGGCTGCTGATGCCGGAGCCGTACCGGGCCGAGCACGACGGCGCCATGGGACGGTACCGGCGCACCGGAGAAGGCCGGATCATCGGCAGCAGCCGGGAGGTCGCCGGCCTGCACCGGGACGGCAGCGTCTTCCCGATCGAGCTGGCGGTCAGTGAGGTCGGATCCGACAGGCAGCTGTTCACGGGCATGGTCCGCGACATCACCGACCGCAAGCGGCTCGAGGCCGAGCTCATCCACCAGGCCCGGCACGACCCGCTCACCGGCCTGGCGAACCGCACGCTCCTGCTGGAGCGGCTCGACCTCGCCCTGGCCCGGCGGCGCCGCCGCGAGGGCCTGCTCGCCGTGATCTTCGTCGACCTCGACGGGTTCAAGCTCGTGAACGACAGGCACGGGCATGCCGCCGGTGACGAGCTGCTCCGGCTGATCGCCGCACGCACGCGGGAGGGGGTGCGCCCGGAGGACCTGGTCGCCCGCCTGGGAGGCGACGAGTTCGTGGTCCTGTGCGAGGACCTGCCCCAGGCCGCCGACGCACTGGCCATAGCCGGGCGTATCGAAGAGGCGCTGGGCGCCGGATTCCTGCTGCGGGACCAGCGGATGACCGTTTCCGCGAGCATCGGGGTGTCCACCGACGACGGAACGGGGACCGCCGAGACGCTCCTGCAGGAGGCCGATGCGGCGATGTACCGCGCGAAGCAGCAGGGCGGCGGTCGGTACGCCTGGTCGACGCGGGTCGCCCCGCCCCCGGCCCAGGGCTAGGCCAGGCAGCCCCCGGACGGCGCTCGATTGCCCGGCAGCGCCCTGGGCGCCACATCCAGCGTCGCCAGCAGCGCGGCGCAGGCGGTAGGTGTGCAGAACACCTTGTTTTGCCCGGGAGTCGACGGGGAGGGGATGTGGATCTTGCTGCCGGACGGGATGCCGCCGGCGGCGAGCACCGCAGCCGACCGCGGCCGCGGCACCCCATCGATACGAAAGGACGATCGTATGAAGAAGCTGCCCTTGATCCTCGGGTTGACGCTGGTCGCCTCGCTGTTCGCGACGGCCCCGGCGACCGCGAGTCAGCAGTCACAGGATCAGCAGGACGGGACCGGAGGCAGGTTCGCGGTACAGGAGGGGCATGCGCACAGCTCGCAGTACGGCACGCCCAGCGGGAAGCCGACGCTCTTCGGGACCACGCCGCTGGAGTACGACTTCGAAGAGGGCGACACCTTCAGCTACTCCTCCGCTGCGTGCGAGTTCGACCTGCCGTTCAACGACACCAGCCTGATCCTCGGTGGGCAGGGCTACCCCGATGTCGAGTCCCCCGCGCCGGCGGCGTACTACCTGGAGGGCACTGTCACCGAGACCTCCGGCGAAGGTGGCACCGTCGAGGGAACCCTCATGATCATCTACTGCGAGGAAGACGAGGACGGCGAGCACACGATCGAAGGTGACAGGATCTTCGTCGACTACCAGGCGAGCTTCACCGGGAAGTCCCTGAACAGCATGAAGCTCAGGGACGGCACCTTCCAGATCACCGGTGGCACCGGGAGGTTCGCAGACATCAGCGGCGAGGGGTCGTTCAAGGGTGAGTTGACCTGTCTCGCAGGGACTTTGGACAACGAGACGGTGTCCGGAAATCCGGACAACTGTGCCGAGCTCGGTGTCTTCTCCGATGCCGTCTTCAACCTGCGCGGCAGCTACCAGGACCCGACAGTTCCGACTTCGTAACCAGCAGGAACCCGTCCGATCAGGTCGCGATCGACATCCGTGCGGGTCCCTCAGCCGGCGAGCACGGTCGCGAGGGCTTCGGTCGGCCCCAGGGCTGACCGGAACTCGAGGTAGTCGTCGTACTGGTCGTTCGTCATCGGTGTCGTCGGGACGAACACCTGCTCCTTCTCGTAGCCGCCGGCCGACACGGACAGCCCGACGATCACGAGATCGTCGTGCTCCTCACGGATCACTCGTACCGGCACGTTCAGTGCCCGGGAGCCGAGTTCACCCGCCGCCTGGACCGCCGCCGAGACGCTGATGTCGTTGAGGGTCGCCTGCTTCTGGCGGATCAGGCTCAGCGCGCCGATCTGCCGCTTCAGTCGGTCGCGGACGCTGAGAATCGTGGCCATGGGCCGAGGGTAGAGCCCGGTGCGCAGGCCTGCGAGAGCCGCCAAAACCCGCCGGAGGTGTTGCCGGCGGCGTCGCTGTGGTCGGATGAGGCGGTGACTGCTGCCCAAGAAGTGTCCGAGAGACTGCTTTTCCTGCGTTCGTTCGTCGCTCATCCACGGCGGGTGGGGGCGCTCCTCCCGACGTCGCGCCGGGCGGTCGACGACATGCTGGACCTGGCTGAACTCGACCGCGCCGAGCTCGTGGTGGAGCTGGGGGCGGGCACGGGGACGCATACCAGAGCCGTGCTGGAGCGGCTGGGGCCGCGAGCGCGGCTGATCTCCTTCGAGATCGACCCGTCGCTCGCGGCGGCGGTCCGCGACAAGCTTCCCGACCCGCGGCTGCGGGTGGTCACCGGCTCGGCCGAGGACCTGCAGCAGGTTCTCGAGGGGCAGCGCCCGCAGGTGGTCGTGTCCGCGTTGCCGTTCACCTCGCTGCCGGCGGGGGCCGGCCGAACGATCCTGGAGCGCACCGCGCAGGCGCTGGCGCCCGGGGGTGTGCTGCTGGTGCTGCAGTATTCACCGGCCATCGCCTCGGAGTTGTCCCGGCTCTTCGACAGCGTGCGAAGGCGGGTGTGCCTGCTCAACGCGCCGCCGGCCTTCCTCTACGCCTGTTGGGGTCCCCGGACTGCAGGCGACGGGGCATTCCCAGGGTCGACCACGTGAGCCGGCTGACCTGGACGCTCGCGCGCCGCTACGCCCTGCCCCCACTCGCGCTGGGCGTGCCGTTGCTGCTGTCCGGCCGGCGCAGCGGTTGGCTGCCGGTCGGGTTGGCCGGAGCGGTGCTCGCGTTCTTCCGGGATCCGGAGCGGCCGCTGCCACAGGACGCTGATCTCGTCTACGCCGCCTCCGACGGGTTCGTCACCGGGGTGGACGAGGATGTCGAGGAGCCGTGGCTGCCGGGAGGTCGTGCGACGCGGGTCACCGTTTTCCTGTCGCTCACCGACGTGCACGTCAACCGCAGTCCCCTTCCGGGACGGGTGCAGCGGATGGAGCGGCTGGGGCAGGGTTTCGCGCCGGCCCTGCTGAGCCAGGCGAAGGACAACCGCCGCAACCGGCTGCTGCTCGACGGCCCGGCGGGACCCGTCGTGGTCGTCCAGGTGGCCGGAGCGCTCGCCCGCACCATCAGCAACTGGGTGAAGGTCGGTGACGACGTCGTGGCGGGACAACGGCTGGGGCTGATCCACTTCGGGTCACGTACGGATGTGCTGCTGCCTTCGGGGACGGCGGAAGTCCTCGTTTCCCGCGGCACTCGGGTGCACGCCGGAGTGACACCCCTCGCCCGGTTGCGCGAGCGGTAGACCGTCGTGCGCCAGCACCTAAATCTGCCGAATGCCGTGACCAGCGTCAGCCTGCTGGCGGGCTTCGCGGCCCTGCTCGTCGTCTCGGGCCAGCTGGCGCTGGCCGCACTACTCGTCACGCTGGCCGCGGTGCTCGACGGGGTGGACGGTGCGCTGGCCCGGCGCGCCGGCGGCGACCGCACCTTCGGTGCGCAGCTGGACTCGCTCACCGACCTGCTCTGCTTCTGCGTGGTGCCGGCGTTCGCGCTGTACTCCGTCGTACAGCGGGATGCCCCCGTGGCGGGAGCGGTGGCCTCCGGCAGCTTTCTGCTGGCCGGGGCGTGGCGACTGGCCCGCTTCCCCCTGGTGCAGCAGCAGGCGCACTTCGTGGGGCTGCCGACCCCCGCCGCCGGTGTCCTGCTCATGTTCCTCGCCCTGTGGGCCCCTGGCCTGGCGGTGCTGCTCGGAGCCGGCTTGCTCAGCGTGCTGATGGCCAGCTGCGTGCGCTTCCCGACCGTGCCGACGGCGGCGGGTCTCGTGCGCCTCGGTCGCCGCCGCGGCCAGCTGCCGCGTCGGCGCCGTGGCGGGAATCGCCGGCCGCTGGCGCCGCGGCTCGTGGAGCGGGCCCGTCATCCCGGCAGGCGCCGGCCCGGCCGGCCGGGTCGGCGTGCTGCGCGTACCCGTCGGATGCTCCGCAGACTTCGGCCGGCGGGGGTACTGCGTCGCGACAAGCACTGAGGCCCGGGCCGCAGGCGGTTCACCAGGCTCGACGGCAGCCGGTTCACGGCACTCCGCGGCACCCGCCGGCAACGGCGGCTGCCCGGTCGTCGACACGGCGTGCGGCCCGGAGCGGGTGTGCTGTCGAAGGGCGTGCACCACAGGTCAAGAAAGCGGAAATGTTGACCTGTGGTGTACACGCCGCTGTGCGGCACATGTCGGGGCGCGGGTGGGCCCGGCCTGGGCAGGGCGCGTCGCAGGGCCGTCTGGACCTGCAGGGGGCGAGGTCGCAGAGCTGTCAGCGACCGGAGCGGAGCCGGACCCTCCCGGTACCCCCGCTCAGCCTGCCCACGACCGCTGCGTCGTGTCCGGACTCCCGCAGCTCGGCGACCGCCTGCCCGGCCGCGTCGGGATCGGCACCGAACAGCAGCCCACCCGAGGTCTGTGCGTCCGCGAGCAGCAGCACCAGCACCTCGTCGGTGCTGCCGGCATCGAGCTGTGCGCCGGCCCAGTCGAGGTTGCGCCGTGAGCCGCCTGGCACGAAGCCCTGCTCGGCGAGTTCCCGCGCACCCGGCAGCAGCGGGATGTCGTCGACGTGCAGATCGACGTCGACACCGGACTCGGTCGCCATCCGGCCCAGGTGACCGAGCAGCCCGAAGCCGGTGACGTCGGTGGCGCCGGTCGCACCGGCCGCCAGTGCCGACCGGGCGGCGGCGGCGTTGAGCCGGGTCATCGAGGTGACCGCCGCCTGCACGGTTGCCTCGTCCGCCGCGCCGCGCTTGAGGGCCGTGCTGACGACCCCGATGCCGAGTGGCTTGGTGAGGACGAGGGCCTGCCCGGGGCGCAGCCCGGCGTTGGTCAGCATCCGGTCCGGGTGCACGTCGCCCACGACCACGAGACCGAACTTGGGCTCCGGGTCGTCGACGGTGTGCCCGCCCACCGTCAGCCAGCCGCCGTCCGCGCCGGCGTCCTGCGCGCCGAGCAGGACGTCGGCGAGCAGGTCCGCCGACAGCTCGTCGGTGTTCCACCCGACGAGGTTCAGCGCGAGAAACGGCGTGCCACCCATGGCGTAGACGTCGCTGGCGGCGTTGGCCGCCGCGATCCGCCCCCACGTGCGCGCGTCGTCGACGACCGGGGTGATGAAGTCGGTCGTCAGCACCAGGGCGCGGTCGGCGGACAGCCGCCACACCGCGGCGTCGTCACCGGTGTCCGAGCCCACCAGCAGGTCGGGGTGGGTGACGGGTGTCAGGCGGCGCAGGACCTGCGCCAGCTCGCCCGGGGCGAGCTTGCAGGCTCAACCGGCTCCGTGACTGAACTCGGTGAGGCGGCGTCGGTCGGCCGAGGTCATGGGGCTCCTTCGCGAGGTTCGTCCTAGCCTACGGCGGGGGCGTCCGGCCCCCCTTCGACCGAGGAGCCCGGTGCGCCCTGACCTGTCCGGCCCCGACCCGCTGACGGCTGAGCAGCTGTCCGAGTGGGTCTGCGACGCCCGCCAGCGCACCATGGAGCTGGTCGCCGACCTCGATGACGAGCAGCTCATGGGACCGCTGCTCCCGACGGTGAACCCGCTGCTGTGGGAGATCGGGCACCTGTCGTGGTTCTCCGAGCGGTTCGTCCTGCGCGAGGCGCTGCAGGAGCCGCCGATCCTGCCGCATGCCGACGCCGTCTACGATTCCGGCGCCATCCCGCACGACACCCGGTGGCGGCTGGTGCTGCCGACCCGCGAGCAGACGCTGGCCTACATGGCCGAGGTCCGGGACCGCACCGTCGCCCGTCTGCTGGATCCGCGGTGCACCGACGTGGTGCGCCACCTGGCCCTCTACGCCGTGCTGCACGAGGACGTCCACACCGAGGCGATCACCTACACGCGGCAGACCCTCGGCTACCCGTCCCCGCAGCTGCCCGGCCTCAGCGGCACGTCGACCACGCCGGCCGACGCCGGGGCGTTGCCCGGCGACGTCGACATCCCCGGCGGGACGCACCTGCTGGGCGCGCTGCGCGCGGACCCGTTCGCCTACGACAACGAGAAGTGGGCGCACCCGGTGCAGGTGGTGCCGTTCTCGATGGCCCGCGCGGCTGTGACACAGGCGGAGTTCGCGGCATTCGTCGAGGACGGCGGCTACAACCGGCCGGAGCTGTGGGGCGCCGGCGCCGCCTGGCTGGAGGACTCCGGTGCCACCGCTCCCGTCTCCTGGCGCCGCGGCGAAAGCGGCTGGCAGCGCAGGCACTTCGACCGTTTCGTCGACCTCGAGCCGCACCACCCGGTCAGCCATGTCTGCTGGTGGGAAGCCGACGCGTACTGCCGCTGGGCAGGCCGCCGGCTGCCGACGGAGGTCGAGTGGGAGGTCGCCGCCGGCGCCGGACCGGGCAGCGGGTCGTTCACCGACGCCCGGCGTCCGCACCCCTGGGGGGAGCAGCCGACGACACCCGCCCACGCGAATCTCGAGTGGCGGGCCGACGGTCCCGTGGACGTGGCGGCCCATCCGGAGGGCGACAGTGCCCTCGGTGTCCGCGGGATGTTCGGCAACGTGTGGGAGTGGACGGCCTCCACGTTCTCGCCGTACCCGAACTTCGAGTCCGATGCGTACGGCGACAACTCCGTGCCGTGGTTCTCAGAGGGCCGCAAGGTGCTGCGCGGCGGGTCCTGGGCGACGCGCGCCCGCTATGTCCGGGTGTCCTATCGCAACTACTTCCAGCCCGGCCGGCGCGACGTGCTCGCCGGGTTCCGTACCTGCGCCCGCTGACGTCGTGCACGTCGAGATCGTCACCCCGGCGCCGCCGCGGTCGCACAGCGGTAACCGGGTCACCGCGGAGCGCTGGGAGGCGCTGCTGCGCGGGCTCGGGCACACCGTGGCGGTGACCACCGCCTGGTCGGGTCTGCCCGCGGACCTGCTGGTCGCCCTGCACGCGCGCCGCGGCGCCGCGGCGGTGCGCGCGTTCAGGCAGGCGCATCCCGGCTGCCCCGTCGTGCTCGCGCTGACCGGCACGGACCTCTACCAGGACCTCCCGGAGTCACCGGAGGCCCAGCAGGCGTTGCAGGCCGCCACCGCCCTGGTGGTGCTGCAGGACAAGGCGCTCGACGTCCTGCCCGCGTCGCTGCACGCCCGGACCCGCTGCATCCACCAGTCGGTCGTCGGGCCGCCGCGCCGGGCGCCCCGGAGCGATCACCTGGAGGTCGTCTTCCTGGCGCACCTGCGCGCGGTGAAGGACCCGTTCCTCGTGGTCGAGGCGCTGCGCCTGCTGCCGCCGTCGTCGCCGGTCCGCGTCACGCACCTGGGCGCGGAGATCGATCCGGGCTCGGCGCAACGCGCGGCGCGGGAGGCGGCCGGGGAGCCCCGGTACCGCTGGCGCGGCGACGTGCCGCGGGCCGAGGCGCTGCAGCTGCTGGCCGACAGCGACCTGCTCGTCCTGACCTCACGGCTCGAGGGCGGCGCCAACGTCGTGTCGGAGGCGCTGGCGACCGGCACGCCGGTCCTGTCCACCCGCATCGACGGCTCGATCGGACTGCTCGGCCCCGACTACCCCGGCTACCACGACGTCGGCGACGCGGCCGGCCTGGCGCGGCTGCTCGAGCGGGCGGCCGACGACGACGCATTCCTCGCCGACCTCGCCGGACACGTCGCGGCCCGGCGGGACATGGTCGCGCCGGAGCGCGAGCGGCAGGCCTGGGCCGACCTGCTCGCCGACGTCACCCACGGGAGGGGCTGACCGGCAGCCCGTCCCCGACCCTGCCGGCACGCGCTGCGCGACCTGCTCGCCGGCTCCGCCACCTGAGATGCCGTCTCGTCTTGGGTCGGGACCGCGGCGGGCATCGTGGCCTGCGGCCGACGCCGTCGTCGGTCACAATGTCGGCGACCGTCGCCGACGTGCGAGAAGGGCGAGGTCGCATGACCGACGAGTACGACGTGATCGTGCTGGGCGCCGGATCGACCGGGACGAACGTGGCCTGGTACGCCCGGGACAACGGACTGACCTGCGCGGTCGTGGAGGCCGAGCTGGTCGGGGGTGAGTGCTCGTACTGGGCCTGTATGCCGAGCAAGGCGCTGCTGGTGCCGCTGCACGCGCTGGCGGCGGCGAAGCGGCTGCCCGGCGCTGCCGGAGCGGTCACCGGCGACGTCGACGTGGATGCCGTGCTGGCCCGCCGCGACGACGTCATCAGCCACCTCGACGACAGCTCGCAGGCCGGCTGGCTGGACAGCGTCGGCGCGACGCTGGTCCGCGGCGCCGGCCGGCTGGCCGGTCCCCGGCAGGTCGAGGTGACAGCTCCGGACGGTACGGTCAGCCGGCTGACGGCGCGCCGCGGCGTGGTCGTCGCCACCGGTACCCGCGCCGCGGCGCCACCGGTGAAGGGGCTGCGCGAGATCACCTCCTGGGACAACCGGCAGGTCACCACGGCCAAGCAGATCCCGAATCGGCTGCTGGTCCTGGGCGGCGGTGTCGTGGGCGCGGAGATGGCGCAGGCCTACCGCCGGCTCGGGGCCGCGGAGGTCACCGTGGTCGAGATGGCCGACCGGCTGTTGTCGAACTACGAGCCCTGGGTGGGCGAGGTGCTGGCCGAGGTCTTCGCCGACGAGGGCATCCGGGTCCTGACCGGGCGCCGTGCGGAGCGCGCCGAGAGGGAGGGCGCCGACGGTCCGGTGCGGCTCACCCTCGACGACGGGACGGTGCTGGTGGGCGACGAGGTGCTGGTCGCGGCGGGCCGCGCCTACAACACCGACGACATCGGCCTCGAGGCGGTCGGCCTGTCTCCGGGCGGTCCGCTGGAGGTGGACGACCAGCTGCGGGTCACCGCCGTGGAGGACGGCTGGCTCTACGCCGCCGGTGACGTCAACGGCCGTGCGCTCCTGACCCACCAGGGCAAGTACCAGGCCCGTCAGGTCGGCGATGTCCTCGCCGGAAAGGAGGGCTCCGCCTGGGCCGACCACCGGGCAGTGCCGCAGGTGGTCTTCACCGACCCCGAGATCGCCGCCGTGGGGCTGACCGAGCGACAGGCCCGTGAGGCGGGTCTGGACGTCAAGGTGGTGACGTACGGCACCGCCGCCGTGGCCGCCGGCGCCCTCGTGGCGGCTGATTCCCGCGGCAAGGCCCAGCTGGTGATCGACCAGCAGCAGCGGGTGATCGTCGGTGCCACCTTCGTCGGGCCGCAGGTGGGTGAGATGCTGCACGCCGCGACGATCGCCGTCGTCGCCCAGGTCCCGCTCGCCACCCTGTGGCACGCGGTGCCCGCGTTCCCCACCCTCAGCGAGGTCTGGCTGCGGCTGCTCGAGGCCGACCGGGGTCTGTGACGGAAGGTCGGCCCGCGCGGCAGCCGCTGCTACGTCGGTCTGCGCGCCTACGGCGGGGCGTGCGCGTCGCGTCGCTCCTGCCACGACTCGAGGAAGGACTCCGCCATCCGGCCGGTGCGCCGCAGCTCGCCGGCGTCCTGCTCGTCGCGCATCCGGCCGGTCAGAGCCCGGCTGGCCGACCGGATGCCGCGGAAGTACGCGCCGAAGGCGTCGGTGCGAAACGCATTCGGGGTCGGCTCCGGGACCAGGCCCGGATCCCAGGGGGCGGCTTCGGCGCGGGCCGGAAGCTCGAGCTCGCGCAGCGCGTCGAACACGTCCTGGTCGTCGGCCCGGTCCACGAAGTCACGTGAGCGGTGCTCGACCAGCCGCCGGCCGTCGGGCGCGACGAGGGTGACGAGCGGGTGGAACAGGCCGCTGCGTTCGTCGGGGTTCCAGATCTCCAACGGGATGGCGAGCCGGGTGCCGTCCGAATCGCTGACCCAGCGGAACGGCAGGTGCCAGGTCCGGTTCATCGCCCACTGCGCCGCCGGCGGGTCCACCGAGGCCAGCACGACCTCGGCCCCCAGCCGGCTGAGCTCGGGGAAGGTGTTCGCCAGACGGACCGCCTGGCCGCAGCAGAAGGGTCAGAAGTCGCCGCGCAGCGCCACGAACAGCAGCGCCGCCCCCTCGTCCGACCGCAGGTCCAGCAGCAGATCTCCAGTGCTCATGGCGCCGGCCTTCCCGCTCCTCCCGCGCCTACGCTCCCGCTGGGAGCCATAGTGTGCGGACCGTGCAGGCAGACCTGGTCCTCGAGGGCGGCGGCGTCAAGGGCATCGGTCTGGTGGGCGCGGTGGCGACGCTGGCCGAGGCCGGCTACACCTTCCCGCGACTGGCCGGATCGTCGGCGGGCGCGGTCGTCGCCGCGCTGACAGCGGCACTGCAGTCGGCGGGTGAGCCGGTGGACCGGCTCACCGACCTGGTGCGCTCGCTGGACTACCGGCGCTTCCGCGACCCCTGCGGGCTCGGCCGGTTGCCCCTGCTGGGCCGGGCGCTGTCCCTGCTCGTGCACGACGGGCTCTACGAGGGGCGTTACCTGGAGGACTTCCTGACCGGGGTGCTGGGGGAGCTGGGCATCCGCACCTTCGGCGACCTGCGGATCCCCGTGGCGGACCCGGCCGCCGAAGGACTGCCGGCCGAGCGGGCGTACCGGCTCGTGGTGACCGTCTCGGACCTGTCCCGCCAGCGCCTGGTGCGCCTGCCGTGGGACCTGGCAGAGTACGGCGTGGACGACCTGCCCGTGGCGCGCGCCGTGCGGGCCAGCGCCGCGATCCCCTTCTTCTTCCGTCCGGTGCGGCAGCCGACGTCACGCGGCGAGGCGACCTGGGTGGACGGTGGGCTGCTCTCGACCTTCCCCGTCGACCTGTTCGACCGGCCCGACTCGATCGACCCGCGCTGGCCGACGTTCGGCGTACGGCTGACGACCCAGCCGCCCAGCCCCTCGGTGATCCGCGAGGTGGACGGGCCGGTGGGGATCGGGCTGGCGGCGCTGGACACGTTGCTCACCGACCAGGGCAGCTCGTACCTGGAGGACCCCTGCACGGTGGAGCGGACCGTCTTCGTGCCGACCGACGGTGTGTCCGTCGTCGACTTCGATCTCGACAGGGGCACGGCCGACCGGCTCTACCACGCCGGCAGGGCCGCCGCTGCGGACTTCCTCGCGGACTGGGACTTCGGGTCGCACGTCCGGCGCTGTCGGCGCGGGTCCTGAGACCCACGGACCTGCGTGCCCACGGACCCGCGTGCCCCCTGCCGGATCGGTGGACCTTTCCCGCGCAGACTCCTACCTTGCCGTCACACGGCGGCCGCTGCACGCTGCCCGGGCGAGGAGGGGAATCCGGATGAAGGGCGCCGGGTCACCAGCACGCCAGGGTGGCATCACCTTCGCCTCCCCGGCCGCCTTCTGGGCGGGCGCCGCCGCCGTCACGCTCGGTGTGCTCCTGCACCTGCCGATGTACCTCGGCGCCGCCGACATGGGTTACCGGCTGGCCGGAATGCCGCTCGACGGCCCGATGAAGGCCGGCATGGCGCTGATCCTGGTCGGCCTGGCCGCCACGCTGTACGGCCTGCTGCCGCCCCGCTCGCGGGTGCGGCCGGCGGCTGCCTCGCTCCGGGTGAAGCCGCTCGACGACGCCCCGCTCTCCCGCACGCACATCGCGCTGCTGCTGGTGCTGTCGGCAGCGGTCACCATCGACGTGATGAAGCCGGTGACGCTCGGCTTCGTGCTCCCCGGCATGGGTGCGGAGTACGGACTCCGCTCGGCCCTGAACCCGGCCGGCACGGTCCCGGTCGCCTGGCTCCCCTTCGCGGGCATCACCGGAACCGTCCTGGGCTCGCTGATCTGGGGCTGGCTGGGCGACCGGGTGGGCCGTCGCCCGGCGATCCTGCTGGCCGCGATCCTGTTCATCGCCACCTCC
Source organism: Mycobacteriales bacterium (assembly GCA_040902655.1). Lineage (NCBI taxonomy): Bacteria > Bacillati > Actinomycetota > Actinomycetes > Mycobacteriales > Mycobacteriales bacterium. The sequence goes on along the minus strand of JBBDWV010000005.1, from coordinate 151,313 downwards.
GTCTGCGGCTCGATGCCCGGCTTCGGCTGGAACCTGCTCATGTGCTTCGTGATGGGACTGGGGGCAGGCGGGATGCTCCCGATCACCTTCGCCCTGCTGGCCGAGGCCATCCCGGCGCGGCACCGCGGTTGGCTCATGGTGCTGATCGGCGGTGACGTCGCCGGCGCCTACATCGTGGTCAGCTGGCTCGCGGCCGAGCTCACGCCGACCTACAGCTGGCGCATCCTCTGGCTGCTGGGGCTGCCCACCGGGGTGCTGCTCCTGCTGCTCAACCGGTGGATCCCCGAGTCGCCGAGGTTCCTCATCCAGAACGGCCGGGACGCCGAGGCCCGGGCGGTGCTGGTCCGGTACGGCGCCGCCGTCGTGCAGCAGGACCGGTCCGAGCTCGGGATCGAGGACGGCCTGCGCGGTGGCTGGACGCAGCTGTTCCGGTCGCCCCTGACCGGGCTGTCGGCGGTGGTGGTGCTGTTCGGGCTGGGGGTCGGGCTGGTGACCTTCGGGTTCCAGCTCTGGATCCCGTCCAACCTGCAGCAGCTGGGCTTCTCCGAGGTGACGTCCGCCACGATCCTTCGCGATTCCGCTCTGCTCGGGTTTCCGTTGACGTTCGTGATCGCCTGGATGTACGGGTTCTGGAGCGCCAAGAAGACGATGATCCTGCTCGGGCTGCTCACCGCAGCATCGCTCGGGTGCCTCGTCGTCCTCGGTGACGGGGTGGCCGACGACCGGCTCCGTCTCTACCTCCTGCTCGTCCTGCCGATCACCGGGATCAGCTCGATTCTGGCGGCGCTGCTCGCGTACGCGTCCGAGAGCTTTCCCACCCGGGTGCGCTCACGCGGCACGGGACTCGCCGCCGGTGCCAGCAAGCTCGGCGGGGTCGGCATCCTCGCCCTGGTCGTCGCCGGCACGACACCGCCGTCCATTGCCAGGACCGCGCTGCTCGGTGCGGTACCCCTCGGTCTCGGCGCCCTCGCCCTGGTCTTCGTCGGAGTCGAGACGCGGCGTCGTCAGCTGGAGGAGATCACCGCGGAGGAGTTGGGCTGCCACCCACCGGTCACGGCGGCCGGAGCGGTCCGTACCGAGCCCGGATCGTGACACCATCGGGGGGTGGCCCAGGACAGCGACCTTCGCGAGAGCGTGCCCCCGGTGGTGACAGCTCCGGGGAGTGCCCCGGCAGGCGGCCTCCGTCGGGTCGCCTCCTCGGTCGGGCTGCTCGCGGTGGTCGTCAGCGCGATGTTCGGGGGGAACGTCCTCGGGCTGCGCGAGCAGGTCTTCGGTTCCGAGACCCCGACCCCGCGACCGGCGGCGGTGAGCCGGAGCAGCGACGCGGGAGATCCCGGCGCCTCGGTGGCGACGCAGTCGGTGCTGCGCTCCCAGCCGTGGTGGCAGGGGGTGACCACGCTCAGCGGGGACGGTTCGACCACCACGCCGGCCGTCACCATCGACGCCGAAGCGATCCAGTACCGGGTCACCGCGAGCTGCTCGACGGGGCGCATGCTCGTCCGCGCCCCGGGCCAGCAGCGGCCCGTGCTCGACACCGCGTGCCCGTCCAGTGAGCCCGGCTACGGGATCGACACCGGCAGCGTGCGGCTCGAGGTGAGCGCCGACGGACCGTGGGAGCTGCACGTCGAGCAGCAGGTCGAGGTCCCGCTGGTCGAGCCGCCCCTGCCGGGGATGGGCGCCCCGGGAGCCGCTGTGGTCAGCGGATCGTTCTACCGGGTCGACCAGGTCGGGACGGGCAGCGCCACCATCTACCGGCTGCCCGACGGCAGGTATGCCCTGCGGCTCGAGGACTTCTTCGTGACCGCCAACGTCGACCTCGAGCTCCAGCTCAGCACCCTGGAGGCACCGCGCACCACCGAGCAGATCCGCGACGCGAGGTCACCGACCCTCGCCTCGCTGGACGTCACGGCCGGCGCTCTCAACTTCGTGCTGCCGGCGGGGCTCGATCCGACGCGCTACCGCTCGCTGGTCATCTGGTGCGAGCTGACCAGCAACGCCTACGCCGCGGCGCGGCTGCAGCCGGCGTGACCACCGCCCCCGCGCCGGCCACCGCCGGCACCGCGGCCGGGACGCTCGAGCCGCTGTCGATCACCTGGCGCGGCGAGCAGATCCCGGTGGTGCTGCCCAACCGGCGGGATCCGCGCCTGAAGCTGTCGGCCGTCATTCTGACGCTGCACGTCCTCGGGCAGACGCTGCTGGACTTCAAGGTGTCGATCGCGCAGATCGTGATCACCATCGTCGCCTGCGGCCTCGTGGAGTCGGTGCTCACCTTCCGCAGCCTGCGCACGCTGGCCTGGCCGGCCAGCGGCATCCTCACCGGCAGCAGCATTGCCTTCATCCTGCGGGCCTCGGGCACCCGTCCCGGGGACTGGTGGAGCCTCAACGGCATCGAGTGGTTCCTGCTCGCCGGGCTGATCGCGCTGCTCACCAAGCACCTGCTGCGGCCTCAGGGCCGCCATCTGTTCAACCCGTCGAACATCGGCATCGTCTGGGTCCTGCTGGTGGTCGGGCCGAACCACGTCTTCGCGCAGTACCTGTGGTGGGGCCCGAACGTCCTCGGAGTCGTGCTGGCCTACGGCGTCATCCTGCTCGGCGCCTTCTGGATCCTGAGGTCGGTCCGGATGATCCCGATGGCGGCGTCCTTCCTGGTCACCTTCGGCCTGCTGATCGCGGTCCTGGCGCTGACCGGTAGCAGCTTCATCGCCCTCTGGCACGAGGGACCGATCGGCGGGCTGTCCTACTGGCTGAACATCGCCCTGTCGCCGGAGTTGCTGGTCTTCGTGTTCTTCATGATGTCGGACCCGCAGACCGCCCCGAAGGCGCCGACCGGCCGCGTCGTCTACGGCGCCGCCGTCGCCGCGGTGGCAGCCGGGCTCATCGCCCTCCAGCCTGCCGAGTTCGGTATCAAGGTTGCCATCCTGGCCAGCCTGACCGTGGTCTGCGCCTTCGTGCCCCTGATCGAGGCCGGCACGCGCAGGCTGCAGGCCGGTCACTCCACGACTGCCGAGGCCTGGCCGCTCGGGGCGAGGCTGGCGGCGGCCGTCCGCCGCCCCGCGGTCGTCGCTGCCGCGATCATTGCCCTGGCGGCGCCGCTGGACACCGCCGCGCTGTCCGGGAACGAGCAGGTGATCCTCATCGAGCGCGGCCAGGTCGGGAAGGTCAACGCGCAGTAAGGGTGCCGGCCGGACGACACCGGTACGGACGATTACAGGTGAACGGCTCCGCAGCCGACCGGGATGGGGTGTGCTGGTGGCTCGCCCCGACTCCCGAAGGCTCACTCCGACTCCCGAAGGACGGGCATGATCAGGTACGACGACCCGTCGGAGAACGCCCGTAGGCCCCGCCGTGCCTGACCTGTACTGGACCTCCGCCCGCATCGCGGTGGGGGCGCTGCTGCTGAGCGGCTGCGTGACCGCAGCCGGGGAGGCCGCCGACGTCTCGTCCGTCGGACGCGCGGCTGCCCCACCAGCCGTCTCGCCGGCGGCCGTGTCACCGGCGGCTGTGTCACCGGCGGCCCTACCGGTGTCGCCGGCCGCCGGGCCGACGCCGCCGACGACGGACCTGCTCGTCGCCCAGGCGAGGGCACGGGACGGGGCCACGGCGCTCGCCGTGCTCGGCAGCCTGACCGTGCAGGGCCGGGCGCCCCGGACCGGCTACGACCGGGCGCTGTTCGGCCAGCGGTGGGCCGACACCGACCGCAACGGGTGCGACACCCGTAACGACATCCTCGGCCGGGATCTGACCGCGACGATTTTCAAAGCCGGGACGCGGGACTGTGTCGTCCTGACCGGGCGGCTCGCGGATCCGCTGACAGGTCGCGCGATCGCCTTCGACAGGTCCGCCGCCGACGAGGTGCACGTCGACCACGTCGTCGCCCTGTCGGACGCCTGGCAGAAGGGCGCGCAGTCCTGGCCGGCGGGCAAGCGGCTCGCCTTCGCCAACGACCCGCTCAACCTGCTGGCCGTCGATGGCCCGGCGAACATGAGCAAGGGTGACGGCGACGCGGCGACCTGGCTGCCGCCGAACAAGAGCTTCCGCTGCCCCATGGTCGCGCGCCAGGTCGCGGTCAAGGCGAAGTACGGGCTGTGGGTCGTGCCGGCCGAACGGGAGGCCATCGCCCGCGTCCTGGGCGGGTGTCCCGGCCAGGACGTCCCCGCGGGCGGGAACCCGACCATGGCACCGGCGCAGCCCGCGGCACCGGCGGCACCGGCGCAGCAGCCGGCGCGGACGGCCGCGCCCGCGCCTTCGGCGAACCAGGCCGGGGCGAAGGCGTACGCCAACTGCACCGAGCTGCGCCGGGACTACCGCGGCGGCGTCGCCCGGCAGGGCGCCACCAACCAGGGCGGCGCCACCAGGCACACACCGCACTACGACGATGCGCTCTACCAGGCCAACAGCAAGTCCGACCGCGACGGTGACGGCATCGCCTGCGAGAACTGAGCCCGCACGCTGAGCGGCGGGACACGACCTCAGGCGGGAAGCTTCTCCAGCATCTGCTTCATCGTCTCGATCTCCGCGGCCTGGGACTCGGCGATGCTGCGCGCCAGCTCCTTGGCCGGCTCGTATCTGCCCTCCGCCAGCTCGGTCTCCGAGGCCTCGATGGCCCCCTCGTGGTGGGCGATCATCCCCTGCAGGAAAAGCCGCGCTGCGTCGTTGCCCTTGGCCGCCCGCAGCTCGGCCATCTGCTCGTCGCTGAGCATCCCCATGTGGCCGCCGCCGTGCATCTCGTGGCCGGCGCCGGCCGGCGGTGAGCCGAACGTCACGAGCATCTCGTCGAGCTGGGCGATCTCCGGGTCCTGCGCCGCCTTGATCTGCCGCGCGAGCTCGGCCACCTCCGCGGGCGGGTCGGTCGCCAGCACCAGGTCGCTCATCACGATCGCCTGCGCGTGGTGCGGGCGCATCCCGGTGGCGAAGCTGACGTCGGCGTCGTTGAAGTCCGCACTCGCCGCCGCGCTGCCGCTGTGGCCGCTCGCGTGCGTCTCGGGGGAGGAGGCGGTCTCCTCGGCGGACCCGCCACAGGCGGCCAGGGCGAGGGTGCCGGCGAGGGCGGCGGCGGTCAGAAGTCGGTTCACGTCGATCTCCTCGGTGCAGGGGTGGCGGCAGGAGGTCCTGCCCGGCCCGGACGGACCTGCAGACGACCACGCCCCTGGGTCAGGGGCACCTGGCATAGGTCATGCTCCCGGTGCGCACGATCTCGTGATCGTCCCACGGCCGGCGGCACTTGTGGCACAGCGTCGCCCCGGGGTCCGGCGGCACCGTCACGGGGGCGTTGACGTCCCCCACCTGCGGCGGGCCCATGACGCTGAAGACGAACCGCTCGAACCAGCCCCGGCCGGTGGCCTTCCTGCGACGGTTCATGCGTCCTCCGCTCTCCGTACGCGGACGTGCCTGTCGTCCAGGGGCAACCGACGCCGCCGGCGGCGTAGTCCTCCGGGCGCGGATTAGACTCCGCGGATCAGCCGGGCGACCGAGGAGGGACGTGGCGGGGCACCGGCGGCAGGCAGGCGCGGAGCCCGCGCTGTCCTGGAACGACGCGCGACGCCACGCCTTCGAGGCCGGGCCGGTGCTGCCGGCCGTACGCCGACCACTCGAGGCGTGCGCCGGGACGGCACTGGCCGCTCCGCTGGTGGCGCTCAGCCCGCTGCCGCCCCTGGACACCTCCGCGATGGACGGCTTCGCGGTGGCCGGTGACGGCCCCTGGCGTGTCGTGGGGGAGGTGCTCGCCGGCGAGCGCTCGGCGGACCGGCTCCGGTCCGGCACGGCGGTCGCGGTCGGTACCGGCGCCGCGGTCCCACCCGGGACGACTGCCGTGCTGCAGGTCGAGCTGGCCGAGCTGCGCCGCGACGTTCCCCGCGGTGATGTCCCGCGCGCTGACATGCTGCACGGGGTGGTCGCGCCGGGCCGGCACATCCGGCGGGCAGGCGAGGAGTGCCGGCAGGGGGAGGCGCTGCTCCCGGCCGGGGCCGCAGTGACCGCGGCGGTGCTGGGCCTTGCGGCGGCCTGCGGGCACGACACCCTGGAAGTTCGGCCGCGGCCGCGGGTGGTCGGCCTGGTGACCGGCGACGAGCTGCTGCTGGACGGGCGACCGCGAAACGGGCGGGTGCGTGACGCGCTCGGGCTCCAGCTCCCGCTGCTGGTCGCCGCCCACGGCGGGGAGCTGGTCGGGCGCAGCCACCTGCGCGACGACCGGGCGCTGCTCCGGGACGCGGTGTCGACGGCGGACGCGGAGGTCGTCGTGACCACGGGGGCCAGCTCGGTCGGCCCGGCCGACCACCTGCGCGGGGTCGTGCAGGACCTGGGCGCCCGGCTGCTGGTGGACGGGGTCGCCTGCCGGCCGGGCCATCCGCAGCTGCTGGCCCGGTTGTCCGACGGCCGTTTCGTGGTGGGTCTGCCCGGCAATCCGCTCGCGGCGCTGGTCGCGACGCTGACGGTCCTCGCGCCGCTGCTGGCCGGTCTCGGCGGGCGCACGCTGGTCCGCCGTGCGGCGGTCCTGGACGAGGCGGTGCCGGCGGCCGAGGCCGGCACCCGGTTGGTCCCGGTCCGGCTGGAAGGCCTGTGCGCCCGTCCGGTGCCGCACGCCGGCGCCGGGATGCTGCGGGGGGCCGCGCTGGCCGACGCGCTCGCGGTCGTGCCCCCCGGCGCGGACCTGCCGGCCGGTGCCGAGGTCGAGGTGCTGCCGCTCTCCTAGCGTCTCGGGCCCTAGCGTCCGGAACCCCGGCGTCCAGGGCATGCTTTGCCGGGTCGCCACCCGCGCGGTCCGTGCCGTTGTTGTTGCCGGAGGAGGACGATGGCCGTCTCCACACCCTGGTCGAGCCTGCCGCCCGGGCTCGGCGACAGCGTCCGGCCCTTCCTGCCCGAGGTGGTCGACGAGGTCGTCACCAGCATCCCGTCGGAGGTGCCGAGCTATGCCCGGCCGCTGGAGGGCCGGTTCGGGCAGGGCGTGCGCACCGGGGTGGAGGTGGCGCTGGGCCGCTTCCTCGACCTGCCGGGCACCGACAGCCCGGCACTCGCGCCGCAGGACCGGGACGTCTACCTCGCGCTCGGGCGCGGTGAGCTGCTGCAGGGGCGCAGCCTGGAGTCCCTGCTGGCCGCCTACCGGGTCGGTGCGCGGGTCGCCTTCCGTCGCTTCGCCGACCTCGCCGCCCACATCGACCCCGGCCTGCTGATGCCGCTGGCCGAGTCGGTGTTCGCCTACATCGACGAGCTCTCGGCGGTCAGTGCGGAGGGATATGCCGCCGAGCAGTCGCGCCGGGCCGGCGAGTCCGACCGCCGTCGCGGCGAGCTGCTCACGCTGCTGCTCTCCGGCACCGGCGACGCGCCGTCGGCGGCTGCGGCCGCGTCCGCCGCCGGATGGGTGCTGCCCGAGCAGCTCGCGGCCGTCGTCGTGGAGGAGGAACACGCAGCCGGCCTGCGTACCCGGCTCGGTCCCGACGCGCTGGTGGCGCCGTACGGCGGGGAGGTGGTGGCTCTGCTCCCCGCGCCGGCGCGGCCCGCGGCGCGCGAGACGCTGCGTACGGCGCTGCGCGGCTGGCGGGCCGGGGTCGGCCCGAGCCGCCCCTGGGTGGCGGTGCCGGTCAGCCTGCGGCTGGCGCAGCAGGCGTCGGCGCTGCTGATCCGCGGGCTCGTGCGGGACGGGCCGGTGTTCGCCGACGAGCACCTCGCCGATCTGGTGGTGCACCGCGATCCCGACCTGGTGGCCGTGCTGGTGGCGACCCGGCTGACGCCGCTGGACGCGCTGCGGGACAGCTCGCGGGAACGCTTCGCCGAGACGCTCCTGGCCTGGCTGCAGCACCGGGGAGAGCGCCAGCACGTCGCCGCCGCGCTGCACGTGCACCCGCAGACGGTGGGCTACCGGCTCGGGCGGCTGCGGGAGATGTTCGGGGAGGTGCTGGAGGACCCGCAGGCGCGGTTCGAGCTGGAGGTGGCGCTGCGGGCGCAGGCGGACCAGCACCCGCCTGCACACCGGACGTCCTGATCCGGCCGGCTTCCTGCATCGACCCCGACGGTACGGACGGCAGGCCGTGCCGCGGCGGCCGCCTCGGCTCGTCTCCGCCGGCTGCGTCGACCGAGTAGTGATCCACGCGAACCTCGAGGTGGTTCCGCGCGCCGGATCCACCTTGAACCTCGCGTGGATCACCAGGCTGGCTCAGTCGGCCGGGCCGTCGGCGGAGTCGGTCAGACGTTCATGCCGGGGAAGCGGTGCCCGGCGATGAGCTGCGCGACCGAGGTGTGGTGCCAGCGCCGGCCGTCGGTGTTGCGGTGCCCCTCGGCGTTGATCCGGGCCGCGATGGTGTGCAGGCTGGCCCCGTCGGACTGCAGGTCCAGGATCCGCTGCACCGTCGCCGGTTCCACTGCACTCCTGGCGCGGGCCGACGTCTCGCGGGGTGACACCGCACGCGCCAGCCAGTCGGTGGCCGCGTTCACGTTCATCGCCCGGCTGAACAGGTAGCCCTGGCCGAGCTCGCAACCCAGCCGGCGCAGGACGTCGAGCTGGTCGCTGGTCTCGACGCCCTCGGCCACACACCGCACGCCGATGGCCTGGGCGAGCGACACCAGGGCTGCCACGACGGCACTCTGCTCGGGGTCGGTGCCGAGTCCTGCCACGAGCCACCGGTCCACCTTGACCAGGTCGATCGGGAACCGCTTGAGGTAGGACAGCGCCGAACTGCCGGTGCCGAGGTCGTCGACCGCGATCTCGACCCCCAGCTCCTTCATGGCACGCAGGGCGGCTCCTGCGGCCTCGGGATCCTGCAGGAGCGCCCCCTCCGCCACCTCGATCAGCATCCGTTCCGCCGGGCAGTCGGCCACCGTGAGCGCCTCGCGGACGAGCGCCGCGATGTCGGGCTGCAGGAGCTGGCGCTCGGAGAGGTTCACCGCGATCTGGATCGGCGGGGTGCTGCGCAGCGTGCGGCTCCAGGTGGTCGCGGTGTGGGCGGCCTGCCGCAGGACGCAGGCCGCCAGTGGCCCGGCGAGTTCGGCGCTGTCCGCGGTGTCCAGGAAGTCCACCGGCCGCAGCAGCCCGCGGCGCGGGTGGTCCCACCGCACCAGGGCCTCGGCCGCCATCGGCCTGCGGTCGTGCAGCCGGACGATCGGCTGGTAGTGCAGGACGATCTCGTCGCCGTTCAGCGCCTGCCGGAGCTCCTCGGCCAGCTCGACCTCTGCGGGCGCCGGTACAGCGGCCGACCCGGACCGGGACGGAGTCGTGGCCGCCGCTGCGGACCCGCGGGCTGCGTCGGCAGTGGCGCCGCTCCCGGCTGCGGCAGTGGCGCCGCTCCCGGTCCCGCTTGCGGCCTCGGAGGCGGCGTCGGAGGCCGGCTCGCCTCCGGCCAGCCGCTCGACGGTGACGACGGCGCCGTCCACCTCCCCGGACAGGCGCAGCGGGGCGATGTGGAGGGCCACCGCGCGACGTGACCCGTCGGGCAGCAGGGCTTCGGCGGTGCAGCTCGAGGACGCCCCCTCCGCGACGGCCCGGCGGGCCCCCCGCAGGGCGTCGGGGGAGACGAGGACCTCCTCGACGGGCTGCCCGCTCACCTCACGCTGCAGCAGCTCGCCCGCTGCGCCGTTGGCGGCCGTCACCAGGCAGCGTCCGTCCAGCAACAGCACCGGCGCACGCAGCGCGTCCAGGACGGCGCGCGCCCCGTCCTGCGCCGTCGCGACCGAGGGCACCTTCGGTGCACCTGAGGGCCCCGCCGGCGCCCCATCGAGATCCTCCACGACCAGCCTTTCTCCCCCGGTTTCCCTGAGCAGCCTGCCACCTCACCGGAAACGAGGCGAACACAGCAGCGGGACTGCTCCGAACGGCCGAAAGGTGACTAGGTCGCGGGGGTGGATTCCGGACGCCGACACCACCCACCCGGTGACCGCTCCGGCCGTGGTGACTAGGCCGGACGGCGCAGTCGGCCCGGCTCGTGAGGACGTGCACAGGCCGCGCCCGGCGCTGCTCCGTCACCCGATCGGGTGACGGAGCAGTCCCGGCGCCACCCCCTCCGGACGGGGCTCCACCGGTTCCAGAACAGGGCACCTGCCGCCGAAACACCTTGCAACGGACGACCACCACCCACCGCCACAGCAACCGGCGGACAGGTCGCCCCGGATCAGACAAAGGCACCCCCGTCGAGAGGCGGGTCCGCAAAGCCACGGGTCTTCGGTGTATTCGCACCTCCGGCAGCCGGGCTACCAACGATCTCCTGGAGTTTCCGATGTCCCGTGTCGCTGCCCGTGTTGCCCTGCTCTCCCTGACGACGTCGCTGGCCGGTGTTGCCGCCCTCGTCCTGCTCCCCCCGGTGTCCGGCAGCCCGTCGCTGACGACCGCCACCTCCTCCACCTCCACCTCCGCCGCCGCCCTCGCCGCGCCGGCCACGGTGCAGCAGGCGCGGGCCCTGCCTGCCGACGTGCCGGCCGCGGCCGTCGAGCTGCTGACCTCGCAGCAGGCCGCCGGCCTGGACTGCGAACTCTCCGCCCGCAACGTGCCGCTTTGCATGCACGGCGCCGACGCCGAGCCGGCCCCGCACGACCACGCCAGCCACGGCCACGCCGGCGAGACCGCCGAGGGCACCTCGAGCGGGTCGACCGGCAGCACCGGCACGATCGGCTGCTACGGCGACGGCACCTCCGGTAACCGGGTCCGCGCCGTCTACGCCCGCCCGCAGAGCGCGGCAGACCGCTACTCCGCCTCGGTCGGCTCGATCCGCAGCTGGGCGGCCGGCGTGAGCAGCACGTTCGACGCCAGTGCCGCCGTCACCGGTGGTCGCCGGCACGTCCGCTTCGCCACCACCTCGGGCTCCTCGTGCAGCCTGACCGTCCTCAACATCGCGCTTCCCGACTCCGCCTTCAGCTCCTTCCGCGCCACCATCGACGCGATGCAGGCCCGTGGCCTGGACGCCAAGGGCTCGAAGTACCTCATCTGGGCCGACACCACCGGCTACTGCGGCATCGCGACGACGTACGCCGACGACAAGCCCGGCCTGGACAACCTGAACAACAACGGCCTGCCGAGCTACGCCCGGGTCGACCGCTCCTGCTGGGGCAAGGTCGAGGCGCACGAGGTCGTGCACATGCTGGGTGGGGTGCAGCGCACGGCGCCGAACGCCACGGCCGGCTTCCACTGCAACGACGGCCTCGAGGTCATGTGCTACAACGACCGGACCGCCGGCAGCACCCAGAAGGCGGTCTGCGCCAAGGACCGGGCGCACCTGCTCGACTGCCGCAACAACGACTACTACTCGACCGCCGCCCCCAAGGGCAGCTACCTGCAGACGCACTGGAACGTCGCCCGCAGCTCCTTCCTCGCCCCGACCCTCAGCGACCCCGCGCCGGCCGCCTCCTCGCCGGCCCCGGCGCCGTCCCAGAGCCCGTCGCCGAAGGCCACCACCAGCCCGCAGCCGCGGCCGGTGCCGACCGTGCCGAGCGTTCCCGCCGTGCCGTCGCTCGCCCCGGTCGTGACCGAGGTCGGCAAGGTGGTCGCCGACCTGCCGACCGCGACCGAGACGCAGACCCCGGTCGTGCCGGTGAAGATCAAGATCTCCTGACCTTCTGCACACGGAACCGCCCGGAGCTGCTGGTGCTCCGGGCGGTTCCGGCATGTCGCGGTCCACCGGGCGGGCTGGGCAGGATGTCGGCTCCGCGCGTCGAATCTCCCGCGGGACCGCTGTCGCCGATTCCTGGAGCCCGTGCATGACGCTGTCCCGCCGCACCAGCCTGCTCGCCGGCCTGCTCAGCCTTGCGGTGGCGGTGACACCCGCGCTCGCCGCCGGTCCGCCTGCCGCCGGTCCGGAACGGCCGTCCGGCTCCTACGACGGGACGCGGCTGCTGGTCGCCTTCGACCCCGGCACGCCGGGTGCGGCCCGCGAGCACGCGCACCGGGCCGAGGGCGCCCGGGTCGAGAACACGATGCCGCGGCTGAACCTCGACGTGGTGAAGCTCCCCGACGGCGCTGACGCGGTCGAGGTCGCCGCCCGCTACGAGGGCAACCCCAACGTGGCCTACACCGACTTCAACCACAGGTTCTCCATCGAGACCGACGACACGCTGTTCCCGGACCAGTGGGGGCTGCACAACACGGGGCAGCCGGTGACCGGCAGTCTCGTCAAGGGTGTTGCGGACGTCGACATCGACGCCCCCGAGGGCTGGGACCTCGCCTTCGGCGTAGGCCTGCTCGAGACGACCGGCGGGACCCTCACCGGCGTGCTCGACACCGGCATCGACCGCACCCACATCGACCTGTTGGACCGCACGAAGGTCTGCGCGACCGCGAACAGCGGCACCGGGATCATCGTCGAGGGCACCTGCTCGGACGACAACCTGCACGGCACCCACGTCGCCGGAACGATCGCGGCGCACACCGCGAACGGGATCGGTGTGGCGGGCGTGGCCCCGAACGCCCCGCTCGCGATCTTCAAGGGGCTGGATGCCGCGGGCGTCGGCTTCTACGCCGACATCGTCGCCGGTGTCGACTACCTCAGCACGCACAAGGCCGGCGTACGGATCATCAGCATGAGCATCGGCGGCCCCGAGGACGATGCGCTGAACAAGGTGCTCAGCGACGCCTACGCGCGCGGCACGCTGCTCGTCGCGGCCGCCGGCAACGACGGTGACAGCACCCCGAGTTGGCCGGCGTACCACCGGGACGTTCTGTCGGTGTCCTCGATCGACGCCGACGGCAAGCGGTCCAGCTTCAGCACCTGCAACAGCGACGTGGAGATCGCCGCTCCCGGCCGCCACATCTGGTCGACCTTCCCGGGCAACACCTACGGCTCGATCAGCGGCACCTCGATGGCCACCCCACACGTCTCCGGGGTCGCGGCGATGCTGATCTGGAAGAAGGCCCTGTCCGCCTCGCAGGCGCGCAGCGCGCTCGTGAACACGGCGCAGGGCAGCGGGAACTGCAACAACGTCGGCATCGTCAACCTCGGCAGCGCGATGGGCGGCGGCAGCGGCGGCACGAGCGACCCGGAGCCGGTGGGCTCGGGCTCGATCGCCGGCACGGTCACCTCCGGCAACGGCAAGAACAGGTCTCCGGTCTCCGGCGCCACGGTCGACTGCGGCCCGGGCGGGTCGGCGACCACGGCCGGCGACGGCACCTATGCGATCGGCTCCGTCCCGGTCGGCAGCTACACCTGCACCGCCTCCGCCCCGGGCCTGAAGCCCAAGTCGCAGAACGTCTCGGTCAGTGACGGCCAGACGACGACGGCGGACTTCACGCTGCGGTAGCCGGCTGCGGAACCGGGCGCCGGTAGCCTGGGAGCCCGCCGCCTGACCCCCTGGAGTGACGTGTCCGCGCCCGAGCGCGCCCTGCTGCTCGAGAACATCCATTCCGACGCCGCCTGGACCCTCAAGGATGCCGGTTACGACGTCGAGCGGCTCGACCGCGCGCTCGGCCCGGACGAGCTGGCCGAGCGGGTCGCCGGCGTGCGGCTGTTGGGCATCCGCTCCAACACGACCCTGACCGCTGAGGTGCTCGACGCCGCGCCCGACCTGCTGGCGGTCGGTGCCTTCTGCATCGGCACCAACCAGATCGACCTGGCCGCCGCCGCCGAGCGGGGGGTGGCGGTGTTCAACGCGCCGTTCTCCAACACCCGCAGCGTCGTCGAACTGGCCCTCTCGGAGATCATCGCGCTGACCCGTCGGCTGACCGTGAAGAACGCCGACATGCACGCCGGCCGATGGGACAAGTCGGCAGTCGGGAGCCACGAGGTGCGCGGCCGCCGGCTCGGCATCGTCGGCTACGGCAACATCGGCAGTCAGCTGTCGGTGCTCGCGGAGGCGCTCGGCATGTCGGTGCTGTTCTTCGACACCACCGACAAGCTCGCGCTCGGCAACGCCCGCCGCTGCGGCACTCTCGACGAGCTGCTGGCCGAGTCCGACGTCGTCACGCTGCACGTCGACGGGCGGGTCTCGAACAACAGCCTGTTCGGCGAGGAGCAGTTCGCCCGGATGCGCGCCGGCAGCATCTTCCTCAACCTGTCCCGCGGCTTCGTGGTCGACCACAAGGCACTGCGGGCGCACATGGGGAGCGGCCACATCGCCGGCGCGGCGGTCGACGTCTTCCCGGTGGAGCCGAAGAAGGCCGGAGAGGAGTTCGTCTCGGACCTGAGGGGGCTGCCCAACGTCATCCTCACCCCCCACGTCGGCGGCTCCACCGAAGAGGCGCAGCAGGACATCGGGGCGTTCGTCTCGGGCAAGCTGCGCGACTATGCGGCCGACGGCACCACCGCGCTGAGCGTCAACCTGCCGCAGGTCGCGCTGCCCCGCGCGGGCGGCACCCGGCTGCTGCACCTGCACCTCAACACCCCCGGCGTCCTTGCCACCGTCACCTCGCTGCTGGCCGAGCACGGCATCAACATCGAGGGCCAGCTGCTCGCCACCGCCGGCTCGCTCGGCTACGTCGTCACCGACGTCGGTGCCGCCGCCATCGAGCCGCTGGCGGGGGCGCTGCGGGCACTGCCGGAGACCGTACGCCTGCGCGTCCTGTCGTGAACCTGCCCCTCGACGCGCTCCGGGAGGCGGTGGGCGCGGAGCACGTGCTGCTCGACCCCGAGCTGACCGCGTCGTACGAAAAGGACTGGACGGGCCGTTTCTCGGGCCGGGCCGGCTGCGTGGTGCGGCCGCGTGACACCGCCGAGGTCGCCGAGGTCGTGCGCGCCTGCGCCGCCGCGGGCGTCGCCGTCGTGGTGCAGGGCGGGAACACCGGGCTGGTCGGCGGCGGCGTCCCCGCCGGCGGCGAGGTGCTGCTCTCGACGACCCGGCTGGACCAGCTCGACGAGGTGGACGTCGCGGCCGCGCAGGTGACCGCCGGCGCGGGCGTGACGCTGGCGGCGCTGCAGGCGCAGGCCCGCGCGGCGGGCCTGGACGTCGGTGTCGACCTGGCCGCCCGTGACTCGGCCACCGTCGGCGGGCTGGTGGCGACCAACGCGGGGGGGATCCGGGTGCTGCGCTACGGCTCGATGCGCGCCCAGCTGCTCGGGGCGGAGGCGGTGCTCGCCGACGGCTCGGTGGTCTCGCGGATGGCCGGGCTGCTCAAGGACGGCACCGGCTACGACCTGGTGGGGCTGCTCGCCGGCAGCGAGGGCACCCTCGGGATCGTCACGAAGGTCCGGTTGCGGCTGGTGCCGCGGCCGGTCGCGCGGTGCGTCGCGCTGCTGGCGCTGGAATCGACCCAGGCGGCGGTGGACCTGCTGCCCGGCCTGCGTGACCGGCTGCCCTCGCTGTCCGCCGCCGAGCTGCTGTTCGCCGAGGGAATTGCTCTGGTACGCAAGCATTCCGGTCTGCCGGCGCCGTTCGATGTGGAGCACCCGGCGTACCTGCTGCTCGAGTGCGCGGACCGGGTGGATCCCACGGACACGCTGGTCGAGGCGGTCGGGGAGGCCGAGGGGCTGCTCGACGCGACAGTCGCCACCGACGTGGCCGGACAGCGCGCGTTGTGGGCCTACCGCGAGCAGCACACCGAGGCGATCAACGCCGAGGGCGTGCCGGTCAAGCTGGACGTGTCGGTGCCGCTCCGGTCGCTGCCGACGCTCGTCTCGCAGCTGGCGCCGACGGTCTCGGCCGTCGCACCGCAGACACAGCTGATCGTCTTCGGACACGTGCACGAGGGCAACCTGCACGTCAACGTCCTCGGCGCCGGCTCGCGGGACGAGGACGTGACCGATGCGGTGCTGCGCCTGGTCGCCTCGCTGTCCGGGTCGATCAGCTCGGAGCACGGCGTCGGCCGCGCCAAGGTCCGCTGGCTGCCGCTGTCCCGCAGCGCAACCGAGATCGCCGCGATGCGGGCGATCAAGGACGCGCTCGACCCCCGCGGGACCCTCAACCCCGGCGTACTCCTGCCCTGAACCCTTGCGTCCTGCTAGCTGAGCGCTGGGTCTGCCCCACCTGCAGGACGCAAGGGACCGGGTGCCCGCCGGCCTACGTGGTGAAGATGTCGTTCAGCGCGACGATCTCGTCGGTGGTCGACTTCGGGACGGTGGCGCCCTCGCGATCCTGGATCTGGTCGAGGTGGGCCTGGATGTCCTCGGCCGTCGGGGTCACCCCCGAGCCGGCGAACCAGCCCTGGCCCAGCGTCCAGTTGACCGCGGCATAGCGCCCGCCGGCCGCGGAGTACGCGCCGTGCGTCGTGGTGCAGGCCTCGCTGCACAGGTAGGTCACCATCGGCGTGACCAGCTCCGGCGCCAGGTAGTCGGCGAAGTCGCCGAGCAGCTCCGTCGTCATCCGGGTCTTCGCCACCGGCATGATCACGTTCGACAGGATGCCGGCGCGGGCGCCCTCGACCGCGATCGTGTTGGACAGGCCGACCAGGCCCATCTTGGCGGCGGCGTAGTTGGTCTGGCCGAAGTTGCCGAACGTCGCATTGGAGGCGGTGAACACGAAGCGGCCGTAGCCGTTCTCCTTCATGATCGCGAAGGCCGGCTGGCTCACGTAGAACGCCGCCTTGAGGTGGACGTCGAGAATCGCGTCGAGGTCCTCCCAGGTGAGCTTGAGGAAGCTCTTGTCCCGCAGGAAGCCGGCGTTGTTGACCACGACGTCGACCTTGCCGAAGTTGTCGACCGCGGTCTTGACGACGTTCGCGCCGCCCTCGGGCGTCATGACCGAGTCGAAGTTCGGTACGGCGTCGCCGCCCGCGGCGGCGATCTCGTCCACGACCAGCTGGGCGGCCGTGGAGTCGCCGCCCTGGCCGTTGACGCTGCCGCCGAGGTCGTTGACCACGACGGCGGCACCGCGGCGGGCGAGCTCGAGGGCGTAGGTGCGGCCGAGGCCGCCGCCGGCCCCGGTGACGACGGCCACCCGGCCGTCGAAGCTGATGTCGGACACGAAGGTGCTCCTGGCGAGATCGGGGGATGGTGTGCGGGCGCGGACCGCGCCCGCGTCCGTCCATGGTCGCGCGCCGCTGCTACCGGCCGGTAACCGGCCCCCTCTACCGGGCGAAGTCGACGGCCCCGGTGCGCGCGAAGTCGGCGATCGCGCCGGCGACGACCCCGCGCCGGCTGACGGCGTACACGTGCTCCCCGTCGTGCAGCACCCGCTCCGCCGGCGCGTCGGCCCGGACCACCAGCCGCCCGGCCTCCCTCAGGCGGTGGCCGTCGACGCGGATGCCGAGTGCCTCGCTGGTCGGGCTCGCGTCCCAGGTGCTGAGCGGCAGCAGCGCCGTCGCGCTGCCGGTGTCGAAGCCGAAGGCGCGGCTGTCCTCCGCTGCGGGGGACCAGGCCTGCCCCAGCCCCAGCCGGTCCACCTGGACAGGCGTGCTCCGGTCGGACAGGTCGAACAGCGACACCTGCATCCCGGTGACCCGGCCGCTGGTGTCCGCGTCCTGCCCGACGCCGAGCAGCAGGTCGTCGCCGACCGGGTGCAGGTAGGTCGAGAAGCCGGGGATCTTCAGCTCACCCAGCTTCCTGGGCGCCCGTGGGTCGCCGAGGTCCAGCACGTAGAGCGGGTCGGTCTGGCGGAAGGTCACCACCGTCGCGAGATCGCCGAAGTAGCGCACCGCGTAGATCCGCTCGCCGACTCCCAGACCGAGCAGCCGGCCGACCTGGACGAGCCCGTCGTCGCGCTCCTCGAGCACGGTGACGCCGGACTCGGTCGGGGCGCCACCGCCCCAGGGCGGCGCACTGGTCGTCGCGACGCGCAGGTGCCCGTCGTGGGACGACAGCGCCCAACGGCCCATCACATAGCCGGGGACGGAGGCGCTGCCGGTGTACGCGGTGCGGTCGGCAGACGTGGTGTCGAAGGCATGCAGTTCGGTGGTCACCTTCTGCTCGACGCCCGCGGTGGCGGTGTCCGCCGGCCGGGTGTCCTCGACCGGCTGGGGCGTGGTCCCCCACCGGCTGGTCGCGACATACAGCCGGTCCGCCGCCGCGTACACCAGATCCCCGTCGGTGGTGACGCCGGTGGTGTCCCGCGGCTCGAGGCCGCGACGCAGGTCCAGGGTGGTGACGAGCAGTGTGCTGGAGCCCTGTGGTGAGGACGCGTGGCGGACCTGCCCGCAGCCGACGGCGTTGCCGGAAGTCAGCACCATCCCGCCGGCGGTGCGCCGCTCGATCTGAGGCAGCACCTCGGACAGCCCCACCTGCAAGGCCTTTCGGCGATTGGCCGCCAGCGCGGTGGCCTGCTGCTCCTGGCCGTACGGCGCGACCGGCTGCGTCGCGGCCGGGGCCGGTGCCGAGGTGGTCACCAGGCGTACGGCGCCGTCCGAGAGCCGGGCCGACAGGTAGCGGCCGTCCAGCTCCAGCTGCTCCAGCAGCCGGGGTGTGGCCGGCTCGGACAGGTCGAACAGCAGCGCCGTCGTGCTGCCGGGCTGGGGACCGACGCCGCCGGAGAAGCCGCGGCGGCCGGACCAGCCGCCCTGCGGGACCAGCACAAGCACCCGGTCGCCGTCGACCAGCAGCTCCGCGCCCCACGCATCGCGGCCCAGCGGCGCGCTGCCGAGCAGTTCAGGCCGGGCTCCCGTGTGCAGGACCTGCAGGCGGTTCTCGGCCACGGCGAGCAGCAGGTTCCCCGAGATCTTGGCGAGATCCGGCTCGTCGACGCCGCGCTCCTGCACGTTGGTGCCGGTCGGTCCGCTGCCGACCACACCGCCCGTGGCGGAACCGGCCTCCGCGCCGACCGGCTGCGGTGCCGCGGCGGCCGGAGCCGCGGTGTCGCTGCTGCGGGCCGAGTCGAACAGGCCGATTCCGCCCGCCCCGAAGCCCCACGGCGTCGCCGTCTTCTCCAGCTCGCCGCGGTAGTGCTCCAGCAGCGCGGCGCAGGAGGCGTACGGCACCAGGTCCTGCGCCGACGCGGTCGGGGCGGCGCCGGGCAGCAGCGTCAGCGCCCCGGTGGCGGCGAGGACCGCGGCGACGACGCCGGCCGCGGCGGAGTGGGAACGAGCTGGCATGGGAACCCCCGGGAGTCGGCTGGGGGTGGGACGCAGCCGGAGGGCGTCCGGATCCCTGCGACCTTCGGCAGCCCGGCCGCCGTTCGGTAGAGTGCCTGCCGACGGTCGCGAGGCCGTCGGGGAGGCGTCGCCTAGTCCGGTCTATGGCGCCGCACTGCTAATGCGGTTTGGGTCTCAAGCCCATCGGGAGTTCAAATCTCCCCGCCTCCGCTCCGGGCTGCACTGGGCCTGTGCGACCCCGCTCACCCGCCGCCGAGCCGTGTCGCTGGCCGTACGGCCGCGACTGCCGCCGTACGGTCCACGAGGATGCAGGCGACGAGCGAAACGGTGGACGCATGGCGGAGGCACCAGGCGAGGGATCGGCGGCAACGCTGACCTTCGACCTGCGCGGCCTCGTGTGGGGCATCGAGAGCGAGGTCGCCCAGATCACCAGCCTGTCCAGACGCATCGACGACCGCGTCCGCGAGCTGAACGTCGTGCGCCGCGAGACGGCCGAACGACTGCTGCTGCTGGACAGGCTGGTCGAGGCGGCCGACGAGCCCGCCCTGCGGCGGTGGCTCGAGCAGGTCACGGACGCAGCGCTGCCAGTGGTGACCGAGGTCTTCCCGGACCGGCTTTACGTCGACTGACACGACGACGGGC